>DATNNK010000316.1:0-4670 GCA_035601875.1 Casimicrobiaceae bacterium
CGAGCGTGCTCATGTCGGCCATGCTGACCACCGCGCCTTTCGAGTCGGCAGCCGACGAGAACGGCGTCACCAGGTCGCCGACGTTGGCGCTCTTCGACAGGATGATGCCGTCGAACGGAGCGCGGATGACGGTGTAGTCGACGGCGACCTGCGAATTGCGCGCGTTGGCCTCGGACGCGGCAAGGGCCGCCTTGGCGCTTGCGATGCCGGCGACCGCGCGATCGGCGCGCGCCTTGGCCGTATCGAGCGCCGACTCCGAGACGAACTTTTGCGCGATGAGATCGCGCGTTCGCTTGAGCGAGGACGACGCGTCGCGATCCTCCGCGTACGCTTGTTCCAGCGTGGCGCGCGCGACTTGGACATTGGCGCGCGCACCCTCGACCTGGGCCTGGACATCGCTCTTATCCAGGCGAGCGATGACCTCGCCCGCCTTGACTCGCGAGCCTTCCGCGACGCCCAGCCATTCCAGGCGTCCCGACGCCTTGGACGAGATCGCCGCCTTGCGCTGCGCCACGACGTAGCCGGTGGAATTGATGACGACGAACTGCTGCGACGGATAGGTAGTGACGATGGGAGTGGTCTGCACGGTGATCGTGCGCGGCTGAGACGAAAACCAGCCCCCGCCAGCGATTGCAATGAGCAGTATGCCGCCGAGCCATAACCATTTGCGCCGGCGCCGGCTGCGAACCGGCGCGATGCTGCGGTCGATGCTGAGTTTGGAGAGTTCTTCAGAAGCCACGGGTTATCCGTACAGCGCCGCAAGAAAGCGAGCGATTATAGCTTGCGGGCGGGATTCATTCGGCCGTGGCAAGCGTCACCTTTGCCGATTACCCGCTCTCGATCACAGCGTGAGGACGACCAGCGAGAAATAGGCACCGCGACGCGAGCGAATCGCGAAGCGCGGCACTGTCACACGCCGAGAAAGGCTTCGATTGCCGAAGCGACGGCCAGCGGCTGATCGTGATGCAGCATGTGCCCGGCGTTGGCGATGGTGAGCAACTTGCAATCGGAGAACGCCGCCATGCGCCGTTTCAATTCCGCTTCTACATCGGACGTGCTTTCGTCCCGAGCTCCGGCGAGCCACTTGAGCACGAACGAATCCTGGGCGCCGATCCACAGCACGGGCGAGGTGGCGCGCCTCCAGATCGCCAGCACTTCCTCCATCCGGTAGACATGCGGGAACGGCAGCTTGTGACGCGGGTCGGATCTGAGCCGTGCGCTGCCGTCGGGCAATACTTCGGCCCAGTGCGCGGCGAGAAACTCGGCCTTGTCGCGCGGCAGACGCGGATTGTTTTTCTGCAAGCGGTCGGCGACCGCGGCGATAGTGGGATACGGTGCAAACGAAGGTGGATCGGAGAGTGCATCGAGCCATTTCGCGATCTTGTCCGGCGCGACTTCGGGGCGTTCGGCGGGAATCCCGAAGCCATCGAGCGAAATCGCATGCGATATCCGCGCTGGCCGGATGCCGGCGAACAGGCAGGCAACGTTGCCGCCGAGACTGTGGCCGACAACACGCGCCGGCTCGCCGGGCGAGTAATGATCGAGTAGCGCTTCGAGGTCAGCGAGATAATCGAAGAACCAGTAGCCGTCCGGACACCATTCGCTGCGGCCGAATCCGCGCCAGTCGGGTGCGATGACGAACCAATCGCGCACCAGTGCGTCGACCAGAAACTGAAATGATGCGCCGACATCCATCCAGCCATGCAGCATGATGAGCTTCGGCGCGCTCGGGTTTCCCCACGTGCGGACGTGATAGGAGAGGCCTCGAATCGCGATCGACTGCGAAGTGGATGGCGTCACACTAGGTGGACCGTAACGGACATGCTCAAGGCTTCTTGCACAACGCGTTTCCGTCGAACCAACCGGTGCGATATTGGCCGTCGCTCTTGAACCGTGCCGCATCTTTCTGTTCCAGGGCGCCGGTGCTGGCGCAGCCGTCGGCGTAACCCTGCCGGTAGGGCAGAGGGAAGCCCTGCAGATTGATTTTGGCCGGCGGGTTGGCGCTGCTCGTTGGAGGCGCCTGAGGCCTGGGCGGCTGCTCCGGCGCGCCGGGTATTGCGCCCGGTGGAATGTTGGCCGGCGGCACGGTCGCGCAAGCCGCGACGATGATCGCTGCTAACGCAAGCGTGAGGCTCCGCCAACGATTTATGATTTTCGGCAAGGAGTCCAAAGCGTAAAGTCAAAGCGAGTAAAATTGTACATCATGAGCGCGCTTAGCTCGGTCAGCTTCGTCCATCTGCGCCTGCACAGCGAGTATTCGATCGTCGACGGGATGGTGCGCCTCGACGAGGCGGTTGCCGCCGCGGCCGCCGATCGCATGCCCGCGCTGGCACTCACCGATCTCGGCAACGTCTTCGGCATGGTCAAGTTCTATAAGGCCGCGCGCGCCAAGGGGATCAAGCCGATCGTCGGCTGCGACGTTTGGGTGACTCACGATCGCGAGCGCGACGCACCGCATCGACTGCTCTTGCTTTGCCAATCGCGCGTGGGCTATCTCAGGCTTGCCGATTGGCTGACCCGCGCCTACCGCACCAACCAGCATCGCGGACGCGCAGAAATGAAGCGCGCCTGGTTCGCCGAGGGGACCGACGGCTTGATCGCGCTGTCCGGGTTCGCCGGCGGCGACGTGGGCCATGCGCTCGCGCAGGGCAATCCGGTTGCGGCGCGCGCCGCGGCCGACGCGTGGGCGAGGCTTTTTCCGGATCGCTTCTATCTCGAAGTGCAGCGCGCCGGCCGCAGCGACGACGATGCCCTGACCGCTGCCACCGTGCGGCTCGCCGCGGAGCGCTCGCTGCCTGTCGTCGCGACACATCCGGTGCAGTTTGCGACCCGCGCCGAGTTCCGCGCGCACGAAGCCCGCGTGTGCATCGCCGAGGGTTACGTCCTTTCCGATCCGAGGCGGCCGAAACGCTTCACGCCGGAGCAATACCTTACGACGCAGGATGAAATGGCGCAGCGTTTTGCCGATCTGCCAGGCGCTCTGGCGAACAGCGTGGCGATCGCCCAGCGTTGCAATCTGACACTGCCGCTGGGCAAGAATTATCTGCCCGCGTTTCCGACGCCCGAAGGTGTTTCGCTGGAGCAGCATCTGAACAGCGAGGCCAGCATGGGCCTGGAACGGCGCCTGAACGTCGCATTCGGGGACGCCGCCGAGCGCGAGCGAATGCGGCCGGAATATGTCGCCCGCCTCGAGTTCGAGGTAAAGACCGTCATCCAGATGGGATACGCCGGCTACTTCCTGATCGTCGCCGACTTCATCAACTGGGCCAAGCGCAGTGACGTGCCGGTGGGTCCCGGGCGCGGATCCGGTGCCGGCTCGCTGGTGGCGTACAGCCTTGGCATCACCGATCTCGATCCGCTGCGCTACACGCTGCTGTTCGAGCGTTTTCTGAATCCGGAGCGGGTGTCGATGCCGGACTTCGACATCGACTTCTGCCAGGATGGACGCGATCGCGTCATCGACTACGTCAAGCAGAAGTACGGCGCCGAATCGGTGTCGCAGATCGTGACCTTCGGCACCATGGCCGCAAAGGCGGTCGTCCGCGACGTCGGCAGGGTGCTCGACCTGCCCTATACATTCTGCGACGGCATTGCGAAGCTGATCCCGTTTCAACCTGGCCGCATGGTCACCCTCAAGCGGCGCCAGCGCGACGTCGAAGCGCAGGCAAACGTGGTTTATGCGCGCGACGTGGAGCCTTTGATCAACGAGCGCGAAGCCGCCGAAGAGGAAGTGCGTGAGCTCCTGAGCCTGGCCGAACAACTCGAGGGCATCGCGCGCAACGTCGGCATGCACGCCGGCGGCGTGTTGATCGCTCCCGGCAAGCTCACCGACTTTTGTCCCTTGTACACGCAGGCCGGATCCGACGCGCCGGTCTCGCAGTTCGACAAGGATGACGTCGAGCTCGTGGGCCTCGTCAAGTTCGACTTCCTCGGCCTGACCACGCTGACCATTCTCGATTGGACCCTGCGCTACATCAGGAAGCTCGATCCGGCATCGACCGTGGCGCTGGAGACGCTGCCGCTCGACGACAAGGCGACGTACGATATTTTCAAGAATGGAAATACGACAGGGGTGTTCCAGTTCGAGTCGCGCGGCATGCGCGAGCTTCTGTTGCAGGCGCCGCCGAAGCGCTTTGATGATGTCATCGCGCTGGTCGCGCTCTACCGGCCGGGACCGATGGAGCTGATCCCGGATTATGTTCGCCGCAAACAAGGTGCGGAGCGGTTCGAATATCACGACGCCCGGCTGGAACCGATCCTTGCACCGACCTACGGGGTAATGGTCTATCAGGAACAGGTGATGCAGATCGCGCAGGTCATCGGCGGCTACACGCTCGGCGCCGCCGACCTCTTGCGCCGGGCGATGGGCAAGAAGCTGCCCGACGAGATGGCCAAACACCGTCAGGGTTTCGTATCGGGCGCCATCGATCGCGGCTTGTCATCGGCCAAGGCGACGCAGCTGTTCGATCACATGGAAAAGTTCGCCGGCTACGGCTTCAACAAGTCGCACGCGGCCGCCTATGCGCTCGTCAGCTACCATACGGCCTATCTCAAGGCGAATTATCGCGCCGAGTTCCTGGCCGCATCGATGACGCTCGATATGGGCAACACCGACAAGCTCGCGATGTTTTCCGCCGAGGCGAAGAAGGCGCGGATCGCCATCCTTCCCC
>DATNNK010000317.1:0-3635 GCA_035601875.1 Casimicrobiaceae bacterium
GTCTTCAGCAGTGGAGCGATCGCCCTATTACAACGAAGTGTTCCGTCATCTTGACGCGCATCACCTGTTGTACGGCATCGTCAGAGCGCAGGGCCATGCACTCGGGCAGCTGAGCCTGTATCGGCCGAAGTCGGCACAAGCTTTCTCGGCGGCGCAGCGCTCCGAGCTGTCCTCGATCATGCATTACGTCGTTCACGGGGTATCGCAGCGCGGACGTATCATCACCGGAACACAGGCGTTTCTCGATAGTGACGATGACGTTGTCTTTCTGATTGGGCACGACGGAGAAATTCGACAGCGTTCTTCCGCGGCGCATAGGTTGCTTACGCTTGCCACTCATGGAAAGTGGGGAGGGAACAGATCAAGCGTGGCACCGAGGACAAAGCGAGGCCTGTTTTGCAGCTGCTGGCGGAACGGCTCCGCCTGGCGCTGATGGATGGCGAGGTCGGCCCGCCATGCCTCATCCTCAACACCGCCTGGGGGCGCTTTGTATTGCGTGTGTATTCGATATCCGATACACCGCAAGCGGTCGAGGGGAGCCTCGCGGTAAGGATCCAGCAGCAGGAGCCGACGCTGCTGAGATTCGTCGAAGCGCTAGGCGGCCTTGGATTGTCGCCAAAGCAGCGCGAAGTCGCGCTTGGCCTGGCGAAAGGGTCTTCGAATCGTGAAATTGCCACCGCCATGGGCGTCAGCACGAACACCGTTGCCTATCACGTCAAACAGTTGTTCCAGAGGCTGGACACGCATGACAGGGAGCAAATGATCGCTAAGATCCTCGTCGATGGGGCTCAGGCACCGTAAGGCGGGCCTCAATCTCAAGACGGCCAAGGCGCTCGTAACTCGATGCCCACGACCATCGTCTACCTGCACGGTTTCAACAGCGGCCCCACATCGGTCAAGGCGCAGCAGCTCGGGCGCGCGATCGCCGCGCTGGATCCGCGATCGCGGCCGGCCTACTTCGTCCCGCAATTGCACCATCGGCCGGCGCTAGCCATGCGCGAAATGATGGCCTGGATCGACACGGCGAACAGCCACGCAGGCAACAAGGGGCTCGCGTTTGTCGGCAGCTCGCTCGGCGGCTTTTACGCGACCTTTCTGGCCGAGCATTACGGCGCGAAGGCGGTGCTGATCAATCCGGCGATACGCCCGGCGGAGAGCCTGGCGTCGTATTTGGGGCCGCAGCGCAACACGGTCAGCGGCGAAACGTACGAGCTCACGCGCGAACATTTTGCCGAGCTCGAGGCATTCAATGTCGTACGCGTGACGGAGCCGCAACGTTACTTTCTGCTGGTGAAAAGCGGTGACGAGCTCCTCGACTGGCGGGAAGCGGTGGCTTTCTACGGAGGTGCATGGCAGTCGGTGCAAGGCGGAGGCGATCACGCGTTTCAGCATTTCGAGACGCAAATCGCGCCGATCCTGCGCTTTTCCGGGAGCGCCGACTCGTGATGCCGTCGCTGCCGAAGCTTATACTAGGGCCATGGTCAAGCCCACGCTCGCCGATAAGCTGGTGGTCGCCATTTCGTCGCGCGCATTGTTCGATTTGACGGACAGCCATCGTGTCTACACCGAGGCCGGCGTCGACGCTTATCATCGCTACCAAATCGAGCACGAGGAGGAGATTCTCGCCCCCGGTCCGGCGTTCGTGCTGGTGAAAAAGCTGCTGCGGCTCAATCGTCCGGAAAAGCAGTACGTCGAGGTGATTCTGCTGTCTCGCAATTCCGCCGACACGGGTCTTCGGGTGTTCAACGCGATCAAGCATTATGGGCTCGATATCAGCCGCGCCGCGTTCACCAAGGGCGAGCCTACGTCGCGCTACGTGCCAGCGTTCGGCGCGCATCTGTTTCTGTCCGCCGACACCGAAGACGTCAAGCGCGTGCTCGATGATGGCTACGCGGCCGCGACGATCGTGCCATCGACCGTGGGCAAGAACGAAACCGACGATCTGAGAATCGCTTTCGACGGCGACGCGGTGCTGTTTTCCGACGAAGCCGAGCGCGTATATCAAAAAAGCGGGCTGGCGGCGTTTTCGCAAAGCGAAACGGACGCCGCCTTGCGGCCGCTTTCCGGCGGGCCGTTCAAGGAATTTCTGGCAGGACTGCACCGCATACAGTCGGACTTTGCTGCCGACCTGAGCCCGATCCGCACCGCGCTGGTCACCGCGCGCAGCGCGCCGGCACACGAGCGTGTCATTCGCACGCTGCGTGCATGGAACATCCGGATCGACGAAGCGCTGTTTCTTGGCGGTCTCGATAAAGGAGAGTTCCTGCGCGCGTTCGGCGCCGATATCTTCTTCGACGATCAGTACACGCACATCGAGTCCGCGGCCAAACACGTCGCGAGCGGCCACGTACCACACGGCATCCTGAACGAGCGCTGAGGTCGCACCCGCGCCTGCGCGCAGTTGCCGCAGTTGCCCGGCAGTTGACACCTACCGCTACACGATACGGCCGAAGAAAGGGTACTGCGGATCGTTGTAGCCGGGCGTCGATGGATGACCCGGCGTCACCAGCGAATCGATCAAGGCTTCATCTTCCGCGTCGAGGACCTTGCCGACCGCGGACAGGTAATCGGTCCACTGCTCGAACGTGCGCGGTCCGGCAATCACCGAGCTGACGATCTGGTTGCGCAGCACCCATGCCAGCGCGAACTGGGTCGCGGTGAGTCCCTTTTTGGCGGCGTGCGCCTTGATGGTCTGCGCCATCGCGATCGATTCGTCGCGAAATTCCGTTTCCATCATCCGCCGATCCTTGCGCGCAACGCGCGAGCCCGCCGGCGCCTCCGTGCCGGGGGAATACTTGCCGGTCAGGATCCCGCGCGCGAGAGGGCTGTAGGGCACGACGCCGATGCCGTGATAGTCACAGGCGGGCAGGATCTCGACCTCGGGCCCGCGATTCATCGCGTTGTAGTAGGGCTGGCACACGACTGGCTGCGGCACGCCCAGATCGGCGCACACGCCGACCACTTCGGCGATGCGCCAGCCGCGATAATTGGACACGCCGAAGTAACGTATCTTGCCGGCGCGGATCAGGTCGTCCATCGCTTCGATGGTCTCCGACAGCGGCGTGTCGGTATCGTCCTTATGAAGGTAGTAGATGTCGATGTAGTCGGTCGCGAGCCGCTTCAGGCTGTCGTCGCAGGCCTGCATGATCCACCGGCGCGACAGGCCGCCGTCGTGCGGCGCCTGGGTCATCACGTTGCCGACTTTGGTGGCGAGGATCCAGCGGCGGCGATTGCCGGCGATGGTCGGACCGACCACCGATTCCGACGCGCCCTTGGCATAGACGTCCGCGGTGTCGATGAAGTTGACGCCAGCGTCGTAGGCCGAAGCGATGATGCGCTCCGCGGTAGCCTGGTCGGTGCGATCGCCGAACATCATCGTACCAAGGCAGATCTCCGAGACTTCGAGACCGCTGTCACCCAACCGGCGAAATTGCATCGACATGGTCGTCAACCGTTGATCGAAAGACGACATGCTGAAGCAAAGCGCGCCCCCGCGCAATCACCGTGAAGGCGACAACGCTACGGTATAATTCACCGCTCCATCCCTCGCAGTTTCACTTCCCATGCATGTTTTTTTCGAGGACGACGGCGCGTTCAAGGCCGGCACCGTCCTCGCCGACAACGATACCTCGCTC
>DATNNK010000318.1:0-4158 GCA_035601875.1 Casimicrobiaceae bacterium
TCACGACATGGGAGCGTTCGCCAGCGATGTCGCTCAACTGCCGCGAATCGTGACCCTGAACGATGTCGGTATCGTCAACGACAAGGGCACGCTGATCATGGAAGCGACGGCCAAGACCTTCCGCTACCTCGATGAGGAAGAGGTCGCGAAACAACGCAAGGCTGCGAAAGATGCGAAGGACAAGGGCAAAAAATGATCGGGCGAGTGGCCATGTGTCTCGCCGTCGCCATCTCTGTCGCTGGATGCGGCGGTCAACACGAGGACCTGAAAGCGTGGATGCAGGAGCAGGGCAAGGGGGTCAAGGGCAAGCTCGACCCGTTGCCGCAAGTAAAGCCGTATGAGCCTTTTGCATATAACGCGTTCGACTTGCCCGATCCGTTTCGTCCGCGCAAGATCGAACCGCTAAAGGGTGCCAGCAAGCTCGCTCCGGACCTGAATCGCCGCAAGGAGCCGCTGGAAGCTTTTCCGTTGGAATCGTTGGCGATGGTCGGCACTTTACAACGCGGCAAGAGCAGATTTGCGCTGGTGCGCACGACCGACAGGGACGTCTATCAGGTCAAGGTCGGCAATTATATGGGGCAGAATTTCGGCGTAGTTGTCGACATTGAAGATGCCGAAATCAAGCTCAAGGAGCTGGTGCAGGACGGCGCCGGCGACTGGACGGAGCGATCAAGCACCATCCAGCTCGCGGAGGCGGACCAAAGACAGGAGCGACGCAAATGAGCCCGGTGCCATCCACTACATTGAATCGACCGAGCTGGCGCGCCTGGGGAGGCGCCGCCACCTTCGGGGCCGCCCTCGTTATTCTGGGAATCGGCCAGGCGCTCGCGCAGGCCGGCAACAGCATCGAGGGGCTGACCGTGTCCAAGGGAAGCTCCGGGCGCACGGTCGTCAAGTTCACCCTGAGGGCTCCGCTCGCCAATCCGCCGGCCGGATTCGCGATCAACAATCCGCCGCGCATCGCGCTCGATTTTCCCGAGACCGGCAACGGGCTCGGTCGCTCGGCGCAAGAGATCGGTGACGCGGCGCTGCGCAGCGTCAACGTGGTTCAGGCAGGAAACCGCACCCGGGTGGTGTTCAATCTCAACAAGCCGCAGACCTTCGAAACGCAGATCGAGGGCAATACCGTGTTGGTGACGCTGACCGAGCAGGCTGGGTTGGCGGTGGATACACCGACCGTGTCAAGGTTTGCCGAAGCGCGGCCGGGCGAGGCCACGCACGTGCTGCGCGACGTCGATTTCCGGCGCGGCAAGAATGGCGAAGGGCGTGTTGTCGTCGAATTATCCGACAGTACGACCGGAATCGATATCCGGCAGCAGGGCAAAGCGTTGATCGTCGATTTCATCAAGACGACGGTGCCGCGCAATCTCGAGCGGCGGCTGGACGTCGGCGACTTCGCGACTCCGGTGGTCACGGTCGACACGTTCTCGCAAGGTGGCAACGCGCGCATAGTGATCGAGCCGAAGGGACTGTGGGAACACTCGGCTTACCAGACCGACAATCGGTTCATTGTCGAGATCAAACCCATTCAGGAAGATCCGAACAAGCTGACCCAAGGCACGCGCGCCGGTTACAAGGGCGAGAAGTTGTCGCTTAACTTCCAGAACGTCGAAGTTCGCGCCGTACTGCAGGTGATCGCCGATTTCACCGGCCTCAATATCATCACCAGCGACACGGTGACCGGTAGCCTGACGCTACGGCTCAAGGACATTCCCTGGGATCAGGCGCTGGACATCATCATGCAGACCAAGGGCCTCGACATGCGCAAGAACGGCAACGTCGTTCTGATCGCGCCGCGCGAGGAGCTTGCGCTCAAGGAAAAGCAGCAGCTCGAAGCCCAGCAGCAGATCAGCGATCTCGAGCCATTGCAAACCGAGGCGTTCCAGCTCAACTATCAGAAGGCGGATGCGGTACAGAAGCTCCTGTCCGACAAGGACGGGAAATTCCTCTCCAAGCGCGGCAACGCGGTGGTCGACGCACGAACCAATATCCTGTTCGTGCAGGATACGTCGGCACGGCTGGAAGAAGTGCGCCGACTCATCCGGCAAATCGACATCATCGTGCGTCAGGTCGTGATCGAGAGCCGCATCGTCGTCGCCGACGACAAATTCAGTCGCCAGCTCGGCGTCCGCTTCGGCATGCAGACTGGCTTCACGCTCAACAAGCACTACGCTGGCGGTATCGGCGGCAGCCTTAACACGCAGCCCGTAGTGACCACCTCGGGAACCACGCTTACCCGTGATGCACGCACGGCGACGCCATACGAGATTGCATCCGGGATTGCGAGCCCGGGTTATTCGGATTCGCCGCAGCTGAATGTCAACTTGCCGGTCCCCAATCCGGCGGGACAGGTCGCGCTGACGCTGATCAACCTGGGCAGCGGCAACCTGATCAATCTCGAGTTGTCCGCACTCGAAGCCGACAGCCGCGGCAAGGTCGTCTCCAGCCCACGGGTGGTGACGGCGGACAACCAGAAGGCGACCATCGAGCAGGGCACCGAGATTCCATACGTGACCCCGGGCTCGGCCAATAGTCCGGCCACGGTGCAGTTCAAAAAGGCCGTGCTCCGGCTCGACGTGACACCGCAGATCACCCCGGACAACCGGATCATCATGAACGTGGAAATTCGCAAGGATTCGATCGGGCAGCTGGTCAATCTCGGGGGCGGCTTCACCGTGCCTGCGATCGACACCAAAAACGTGACCACGCAGATTGCGGTGAATAACGGCGACACTGCGGTGATTGGCGGCATCTACGAAGAAACGGTCAACAACGACGTCACCAAGCTTCCATTCCTTGGCGACTTGCCCGTCCTTGGCTATCTTTTCAAGACGACCAACAAGAATATTGAAAAGACCGAGTTGCTCATTTTCCTGACCCCGCGGGTCGTCAAGGAATCGATCACGGCAGTACGCTAGGTTGCTCTGACTCGCCACTAGCTCGCGCCGCTCCGAGGATTGCAATAAAATGCCCTGATGCAGATGCATCGGGGCAATTTATTTCTGATCGGCATGCCGGGTAGTGGCAAGTCGACGCTCGGTCGATTGCTCGCCAAGCGGCTCGACAAGCGCTTTTACGATGCGGACGTCGAGCTCGAGCGGCGCCTCGGCGTATCGATCGCGGTCATTTTCGAGCTGGAAGGCGAGCCCGGCTTTCGCGATCGGGAAGAGGCCGTGATTGCGGAGTACGTGGAGCACATCAACGCCGTCCTGGCCACCGGCGGCGGCGCGGTGCTCCGAACCGCCAATCGCGAACGTCTCAAGCAAAACGGTACCGTACTTTACCTGCATGCAACGCCGGAAACGTTGTGGGAGCGCACCCGTCGCAGCAAGCATCGGCCGCTTCTGCAGGCCCCCGATCCATTTCAGCGTCTGAAAGATCTGTACGCGGCGCGCGATTCCCTCTACCGGGAAACCGCGGATTTCGTCATCGAATCGGATCAGGAGCAGGTCATCCGGCTGGCTCAGCGACTCGAGCAGCAGCTTCGCGCCGCGGCGCGGGCGTAATGGCGACGGCGCAACAGTCACCCACGCGCACGCTGGTGGTTGCTCTGGCCGAGCGCAGCTACCCGGTTCATATTGGCGCGGCGCTACTGACCGGCATCGGCCACCTGCTGCCGAACACGCGGTCAGGCCGCGCGATCATCGTCACCAACTAGGTCGTCGCGGCACATCATCTTGATCGGCTGCAAAAGGGGCTCGAGCGCGCGGACATCCCTCACGACGTCATCGTCGTGCCGGACGGTGAAGCCCACAAGGACTGGGCCACACTCTACGATGTCCATACTCGGTTGCTGCAACTCAAGGCCGAGCGCTCGACGATGTTGATTGCGCTGGGAGGCGGGGTAATCGGCGATCTCGCGGGATTCGCTGCCGCGACTTATCAGCGCGGCATGCCCTTGGTGCAGATCCCGACGACGCTGCTGGCGCAAGTCGATTCCTCGGTCGGCGGCAAGACAGCAGTGAATCACCCGCTGGGCAAGAATATGATCGGCGCCTTCTATCAGCCCTCGGCCGTCATCATCGACAGCGCCACGCTCTCCACCTTGCCCGATCGCGAGTACGCCTCCGGCATGGCTGAGGTCGTGAAATATGGCGCGATCCGCTCACCGGAGCTCTTTTCCTGGCTCGAGTCCAACGTCGAGGTATTGCGCGGGCG
>DATNNK010000319.1:0-8838 GCA_035601875.1 Casimicrobiaceae bacterium
CCAAAAAATCCTTCCAGCAACAGAATGCGGCGCGCATAGTGATGCTCACGCAACAAAACGGCGGCGTCGAGCTCGAGCAATGCAAGTCCGTCGGCGTCGCTAAGCGCGGGCAGAACACGTAAGAGACCGTGCCCATACGCATTGGCCTTGACCACCGCGAGCAGTTGCGCGCCGGCCGATTTTTCGCGCGCGACGCGCAAATTCTTGCGCAATGCCGCGAGATTGATTTGGGCCAGGATGGGCCGGCTCATGACAGGAGGCGCTAAGGCAGAGAACGAACCAAGTCCTGCCGGTTTTGTCTGAGAGAGAAACGTGGTATAAGGCGCGAGCCGCATGCGCCGGCAAGCAATTAATTATACACAAGCGCAGCGAACCTTCCCCGGCCTCCCGCTGCCGGTGTCAAGCACCGCGAGCGTTCGCGCAAACGAGGACAATGAAAGCCGGGTTCTACACCATCATGGCGGCGCAGTTTTTCTCGTCGCTCGCCGACAGTGCGCTGCTTGTCGCGGCAATTCAGATGCTGCGCGATCTCGACTCGCCGGCGTGGATGACGCCCGCGCTCAAGCAATGTTTCGTCATCTCCTATGTGTTGCTGGCACCGTTGGTCGGCGCGTTCGCGGATTCGATGCCCAAGGGACGCGTGATGCTCATCACCAACGGCGTCAAGATCGCGGGCTGCTCGCTGATGCTGTTCACCTTGCACCCGCTGCTCTCGTACGCGGTAGTGGGGCTCGGCGCCGCCGCCTATTCGCCCGCGAAATACGGCATCCTCACCGAACTGCTGCCCGCACGGCAGCTGGTGGTGGCTAACGGCTGGATCGAGGGCACCACCGTCGCGTCGATCATATTGGGCGTGCTTCTGGGCGGCGTGCTGATCAGCGGCCCGGTATCGAGCGCGCTGCTTGCGATCGACATACCGCGTATCGACACCGGCATCAACACACCACCGCAAGCTGCCATCTCCGTAATCATGGTCGCCTACGCCATCGCCGGGCTGTTCAACTTCTACATTCCGAACACCGGTGTCGACCACCGCACGCCGAGCAGGAATCCATTCTTCCTGATTCGCGAGTTCGGCCACTGCTGCGCGCTCCTCTGGCGCGACAAGCTTGGCCAGATTTCGCTGGCGACGACCACGCTGTTCTGGGGCGCCGGTGCGACGCTGCAGTTCATCGTGATCGACTGGGCCGCGTCGCATCTTTGCTACAACCTGTCGCGCGCGTCTTACCTGCAGGGCGTAGTCGCGATCGGGATCGCACTTGGTGCGGTCGCCGCGGCGCGGTTCGTCTCGTTGCGCAACGCGGTCAAGGTATTGCCGCTCGGCGTCGCGATGGGTCTCGCCATCATCGGCATGATCTACGTGCAGTTTCTCGAGACTTCGGTAGTGTTGATGACCGCGATCGGCGCGCTCGCCGGGTTTTTCGTGGTGCCGATGAACGCGATGCTTCAACATCGCGGCCACGTCCTGATGGGCGCGGGCCACTCCATCGCGGTGCAGAACTTCAACGAAAATATCGGCATACTGGTGATGCTCGCCTTTTACGGGCTGCTGGTTTTCCTGGGCGTCTCGACCAACCAGGTGATCGTGCTGTTCGGCCTGTTCGTCGCCGGCACGATGGCGCTCGTGATTTGGCGCCACCGCGTCAACCTCGCGGCAGGCGATCTGATGCACCTCATCACGCCTGAACGGGCCGAACCGAGGCCGAACCGGTCGCCCTACAAAACGATGGGCTGATCGGGCAGCTCGTTGATCGCCGCGCCGGTGCGCGGGAAGTGCCGCGCAAGGAGCGCGCTGACCGCGTCGATGCCGGCGACCGCGCCATCCGCGAAACGCCGTTCGCGGAACGCCGATTCCATCTGACGGCAGATCGACTGCCACTGCGCTTCTCCGACTTCGCGATGGATACCGCGATCGGCGATGATCTCCACTCGGCGATCGGCGAGCAGGAGGTACACCAGCACGCCGCTGTTGCCTTCGGTGTCCCAGACGCGCAGGCGCCCGAACACGTCGAGCGCACGTTCGCGCGGTGTTTGCCGGGCGAGTACCAGCGACAGCGGCAACGCGGCCTCTACCACGAAGCGGACCTGACCGGCGTGACTGCGCTCGCCGGCGCTGATTGCGGCCTCGATACGAGCCAGTGCCTCGCGCGGAAATGCCCTGCGTACCGCGCGGTGATCGGTCGCGAGATGGCGTGCAAAGCGTTTCAAGCGCGGCGCTTGTTTCGAGGCGTGTTTTGGCGCTGCATCGGCCGGTTGCATGTCAGTCCCAGCCGCCGCTCGCACCACCGCCACCGAAGCTTCCGCCACCGCCGGAGAATCCACCGCCACCGCCACCTCCGCCAAATCCGCCTGCGCCCGGGATCCAGCCAACACCGCGGCCGCCGAACATGGAAAAGATGATGATGACCAACGCGACGATCGCCACGCCGCCGGCGATCAGCAAGGATCCCGCGATGAACCAGGCCACGGCGCCGGCCACCCCCGCGCCGATGGCGGACCCGCCGATATTGCCGAACATCGAGCGCAAAATGGTTCCGACGACCGGAACTGCCACCAGCAGGATGATAAACAGGTTCCCGTAGTCGAACGAATGCCTTGGCGCAGCGCGCCTGGCCGGTTCCGCGGGCAGCGGCTCGCCGCTGCCGATGACTTCGATGATGCGGTCGACGCCGGCGTTGATGCCTTGGGCGAACTGGCCCTGCTTGAAGTAAGGTGCGACGGTTTCGGCGATGATCCTTCGCGACGTCACGTCGGTCAGCACACCCTCGAAACCGTAACCGACCTCGATGCGCATGTGCTTGTCGTCTTTGGCGATCAGAAAGATCGCGCCGTTGTCCTTGCCCTTCTTTCCGATCTTCCACGCCTCGGCAACGCGCAGCGAATACTCCTCGATCGGTTCCGGAGCGGTGGTGGGCACCATCAACACCACCAGCTGATTGCCGGTCCGCGCCTCCCAATCGTGCAATTTGGTTTCGAGCGCCTGGCGCTCGGACGAAGACAATGTACCGGTCAGATCGGTGACCTGACTGGTAAGCGGCGGCACCGGGCGCAGGCCATCCTTGGGCGGGTCCCACGCGACCGCCAGTGCAGCGGTCGAGATCACCATTGCTGCTGCCGCCGCGAAAGCACCGACGCAGCGCCCAAGGATCACGGCACGGCTCCGGCGGAATGTGAGCGATTCGATGGTGATCAGTTCTTGGGCGGAGGTGCCGGTGCGGGCGCCGGTGCCGGCCCCGGCGAGGCCGCAGGCGGCGTTGGCGATTTGCCGAAATCAACGGTCGGCGGCACGCTGATCGTCTTTTCGTTTTCGACGTTAAAGTTGGGCTTCACGTCCATTTTGAATATCATCGCCGTCAGATTGGTCGGGAACGAGCGCACGGTCACGTTGTATTCCTGCACGGCCTTGATGTAACGGTTGCGCGCGACGGTAATCCGATTTTCGGTGCCCTCGAGCTGCGCCGTCAGATCGCGGAACACCGCGTCGGACTTGAGCTGCGGGTAGTTTTCCGCCACCAGCAAGAGGCGCGACAGCGCCGACTGCAACTGGGCCTGGGCCGCCTGAAACTTGGCGAACGCCACCGGGTCGTTGATCAGCTCCGGTGTCGCCTTGATCGAACCGACGTTGGCGCGCGCCTCGGCGACCTGGATGAAAATGGTTTGCTCCTGTGCGGCATAGCCTTTGACGGTATTGACCAGGTTCGGCACCAGGTCGGCGCGCCGCTGATACTGGTTGATGACCTCGGACCACGCGGCCTTGATCTGCTCGTCCTGTCGCTGCAGGTCGTTGTAGCCGCATCCGGACAGGAACAGCGCCACGAACGCCGCGACAAAAAATCCCGCCAAAGGACCGAATGGCTTGCGCATGATGTGATTTCTCCGTAGAAGGCCAGCGCACGAAGGCGAACTTGCCCGCGGCCTGTCAGGTGGGGCCCCGCCCCGCGGTTTGCAAGATGTCTGCCTGCAATATGCCGCGCAAGGTCGCCCGCGCGAGGCACAGATCTTCCCATGCCTTCGCTTTGTCCGGCAAGTTACGCAGCAAGTACGCCGGATGATAGGTCACAATCAACGGAACGCCTTTGTAGCGATGAACTCGCCCGCGAAGGCTGGCGATCGTCGTCTCCACGTGCAGCATTGTCGTTGCCGCGCTCTTGCCCAACGCGACGATGAGCTTCGGCTGGATCAGGGCAATCTGGCGATCGAGATAGGGAAGACACGCTTCGACTTCGAGCGGCGTGGGGGAACGGTTTCCGGGCGGGCGGCACTTGAGCACGTTGGCGATATAGACCGCTTTGGTGCGGTTCATTCCAAGCGCCGCAAGCATGCTGTCGAGAAGGCGCCCGGCCTGTCCGACAAAAGGCTCGCCCTTCGCATCTTCCTCCGCGCCGGGCGCCTCGCCGACAAAAAGCCACTCGGCACGCTGGTCGCCGACGCCGGGCACCGCCTTATTTCGGGTGCGGGCGAGGCCACACGCAGTGCACGCGGAAACGTCTGCCGCAAAATGCGACCAGTCGAGCATCGCAATCCGCGTTACGCGATTTTCGACGTCGGCTTGCGGCGCGGCGGCGAGCGCCGACTCGTTCACGGCATGGGGCGCGATGGGTGTCGCGTCACCGCGGTATCGCGCGCGCAGGCGCCACACCGGCGTCAGGCCGAGCTCCTGCAGGATATCGATTCGTTCAGGCACGAGTATCGCGACTCCCGTGGGCCGCGGCGCCTGAGCGCGCGCCGCGGCGCAGTACCAGCGCGTCCTCGCGTGCGCCTGCACCATCCGCCGGGGGATAGTAGTCTGCCCGACGCGCGACAGGGACAAACCCCTCCGCGCGGTAAAGAGCGATCGCTCCCGTGTTCGACAGCCGCACCTCCAGAAAGCACTGCTCGGCACCGAGGCGCAAAGCATCGTCGAGGAACCGGCGCAGCAAGGCGCGAGCCAGACCGCGCCGTCGCGCCGCCCGCGCGACGGTGAGGTTGAGGATTTGCGCTTCGCCCGGCCCCATCATCAGCACCCCGTACGCGACGATCGCGCCACCGGCTTCACCGACGACCGTGCTGTAACCGGCGGCGAGCGCGTCGCGAAAGTTTCCGGCGGTCCACGGGGCAGGATGGGACTCGGCTTCGAGTGCGGAAACCGCTGCCAGGTCGGACTCCCGCATCGGTCTCCATAGGGTCCCGATTACCGATACGGTCGCGGGAGTCGTGCCTATGGAGGTGTTCACTTGCAGAGGATACCGAAGAAACTCTCGTCATTCCCGCGAAGGCGGGATCCATGTTGACTTAAAAGACAAATGGATTCCCTCCTTAGCGGGAATGACCATATAAAGGATTAGGGCGTCACGCACGTTCGTAATGCTCGAAAGTAGCCATTGAGGCACTCACTGACGCAATCCCGCCGCGCGTTCGGCGATGGTCAGCGCCACACGATGCCGCACATACAGCGGTGCCGCATCGCGTGCCGCTACCCCTTCACCGGCAGCAAAAAGCGGCAACGCAAGCTTGCCCACGGCACTCGCACTGGGGACGATCGTTCCATTGCATTCCGATAATGCCTCGCCATAGCGCTCGCGAAGCGACGGATACGCCGCGAACCCGCTGCCGGCGGCGATCCATCCGCGGCCTTCGGGCACGGGCGCCAAAGCGGGTGAGACGACCACCGGAGCGATTGCCTCGCGCCAGCGCCCGGAGTCGCGTTCATAGGCAGCGACGTAGACCTCCCGCATGCGCGCATCCAGCGCCGCGATAATGCGTTCGCCGCCGGCGAGGTCGCGCCGCGTTTGAGCCATGGCCTCGAGCGTCGATACTCCGACTACCGGCAGCGCGGCTCCCAGCGCGAGACCCTGCGCGACACCGCAGGCGATGCGCAGGCCGGTGAACGATCCCGGGCCGGCGCCAAACGCGATGCCGTCGATCTGCCTCAGGGTCACGCTGCATTCGGCGAGTATCGCCCGGATCATCGGCAGCAGAAGCTCGGAATGGCGCTGTCCGGCGACTTCGCTCTTTTCATGCCAGGTCACGCCATCGCCCAGCGCGACGGCGCAAACCTCGGTCGAGGTATCGAGCGCAAGAATTTGCATCGCTCGGATTCTACCCGACCAGCGAGACGGCAAATACGCGCGGATGCACTCGGGTGTGAGCCGATGCAGCGTTTTGCGCATTCGGTACAATTCTCCGTTTGCCGACCGGTCTTTCGCGCGGCGCCTTGGTTGACTGCTGCCGTCATGGATACCGTCGTCATCTCCGCGCTCGATCAGGAAGGCAGGGGCGTCGCGCGCATCGACGGCAAGGCAGTGTTCGTCGAGGGCGCGCTAATCGGTGAGCGCGTTGCAATCGAGGTATACCGCGACAAGCCGAATTACGCCCTTGCGCGCATGACCGGACTGGTCGATGCCAGCCACGAAAGGGTGGCGCCTCCCTGCCCGCATTTCGGCGTGTGCGGCGGTTGCAGCCTTCAGCACCTCGAACCGCTGGCGCAAGTCGCGGTCAAGCAGCGCGTGCTCGAAGATGCCCTGTGGCACATTGCCCGCGTGCGGCCGCAAGAGCTGCTCTCGCCCATCCACGGTCCCGCCTGGGGCTATCGCCAGCGCGCGCGGCTATCGGTGCGTTATGTGCCCAAAAAGGGCGGCGTGCTGGTCGGCTTTCACGAAAAGAAATCCAGCTTTGTCGCCGACATGATGACTTGCCCGGTGTTGCCGCCACGAATCTCGGCGCTACTGCCGAAGCTGCGCTCGCTGGTCGGCGCGCTTTCGATCCGCGACCGGCTGCCGCAGATCGAGTTGGCGATCGGCGATGGCGTGGAGGGCGAGGCGCTGATCTTCCGTCACCTGGCGCCCCTGACGCCGGACGACGAGCGGGAAGTAAGTTCCTTCGCGCAACGCCACGGCGTCCATGTCTATCTGCAGGCGGCAGGGCCGGCCAGCATCCGGCCTTTCTTTCCTGCCCAATCGACGCTCTCGTACTCCCTGCCCGACTTTGCGGTGAGGTTCGAATTCGCGCCCAGCGATTTCACCCAGGTCAACGCTGCGATGAATCGCATGCTGGTGCGGCGCGCCATCGGTCTGCTCGGTCCGGAGCCGGGCGATCGGATCGCGGACTTCTTCTGCGGACTGGGCAACTTCACGCTGCCGATCGCACGTCGGGGTGCCGCCGTCATCGGCGTCGAGGGAAGCGCAGCGCTGGTGCAGCGGGCGCAGATGAACGCAGCGCTGAACACGCTCACCGAGCGCGCGCGCTTCGTGGTCGGCAATCTGTTCGAGGCCAGCGCCGAGAGCGTTGCCTCCCTCGGGCCGGTTGACAAGGCGCTGATCGATCCGCCGCGGGAAGGCGCGATCGCCCTGGTCCGGTCGCTGCCGGCTCAGGTTTCGCGGGTCGTGTACGTGTCGTGCAACCCGGCGACGCTGGCGCGCGATGCCGCGGCGCTGACCGGCGTGCAAGGATTCGTTCTGCGTGCGGCGGGCATCGCCAACATGTTTCCGCATACCGCTCACGTCGAGTCAGTGGCGCTCTTCGAGCGGTAAGGAGACAAAAAAAGGGCGGCTCGCGCCGCCCTTCTTGCAGTTTACGTTCGCGTCCTAGTCGCGCTGCCCGGAAAAAATGAGCAGCAGGTTGAGCAGGTTGACGAAGATGTTGAAGATGTCGAGAAACAGCGCCAAGGTCGCCATGATGTAGTTGGTCTGGCCCCCGCGCACGATCGCACTCACGTCATAGAGCAGATAAAGCGAGAAGATCATTACCGCGATGGCCGAGATGGCGATCGAGGCGACCGGCACCTGGAAGAAAATATTGGCCAGCGACGCGATAATCAGCAGAATCAGCCCGACGAACAAGAACTTGCCCAGAAAGCTGAAGTCCCGCTTGGATACCGTTGCGATCGTAGCCATCACCAAAAACACCGCCGCGGTCATGCCACCCGCCAGCGCGACCAGTTGCCCGCCGTTGCTCAAGCCGGCAGCGTATTGCAGCATCGGCGCCAGCATCACGCCGGAGACGAAGGTAAAGCCGAAGACCGCAAGCACCCCCCAAGCGGTGTTGCGTAGCGCGGAGACGACAAACAGCATCCCGAACATTGCCGCGAACATCAGCAATGGCGCCATGATCGGCGAGGTCCGGAATACTCCGGCAAAATTCAGCGACATGCCAACATAGGCGCCGGCGATCGTCGGCAGCATCGACAGCGCGAGCAGCCAGTAGGTGTTCCGTAGGACCTTGCTCTGGTCGACGGTAACCGTGGTATCGGCAGCCTGGGGCCAGCCGCGGAACGGTCCATTACCCGTAGGAACAGGTTTCAGTTGCGGTTCCATGTGATTCCTCTTCAAGGCGACGAAAAACGTCGCGTGGGGCTTAGACTAGCAGAAATCCGGCTAGTTTCAACGGTTCCGCGTCCTGAGGGCGCCCACGCGTACGGTGTGCCCTAGATGGGGGCAATGTTATTATTTTCGAGTCCGGAACGTTGGCGGGGGTGGTCGGGACCAAAACCGGCGGGAATCGGGAAGGTTGGCAGAGTGGTCTAATGCACCGGTCTTGAAAACCGGCGTGCCGGCAACGGCGCCGTGAGTTCGAATCTCACACCTTCCGCCATCGTCTGCGTCGAATAGAAAAGTTGCCCTGGCAGCGCAACCCTGCGTTTGACCTGGGGCTATTCCCTGTGAGCGCGTAGTCAGAGCGAGCGCGAGGGCTATACTTTGGTCATGGTTTCGTGCAAACAGCCGCGCAAGGGAAGAAACATACGGGCACCGATAGACTTACCCTTGTCCTGCTCTGCTTCGTCCCGGCGCTCGCCGTCGCCGCGGCGCGAACCAGAACAGTGGATTTCCGCGGGCTGGCTCTCGGCGCGACGGAGGCCGAATT
>DATNNK010000320.1:0-2000 GCA_035601875.1 Casimicrobiaceae bacterium
TCGAGCGGAACATAGGCCGACTCGCGACAAGGACGCAAGGACTGCAAAGCTTCCCCAGCAATTCTAAAAGTACGAGATTTTTGGGATTCGCGAGTCAGCAAAACTCTGATTCAGGGTTGGGATGCAGCTCTTGCCCTCCCTCGTTAGCCCGCATTTCTCAAACTACCTTTGCGCGCCGCTATTTACGATCGCGCTTTGTTTTTTGATTTTCAGCCTACGCCGACCGGCGCGCGTCTTCATCCAGCCTGGGGCTGGATGTTTGGTCGGTATCTGATGGTCATTTGGTGGAAAGGTCTCCGGTGGGCCGAGGGGTTGTCAGGCGGCCGAGTGCAGCGCCGCCCAAGCCGCCGCGTAGTCGTCGACGTAGGGAAAAGCCGAGGCCATCGAGAACAGGATGCGCCGGAAACTGGTCTTCACCAGAGCGCCGATCTTGAGCAGCTTCAGGCGAATCGTGCCACAGGTCGCGTCGGCGAGGCGCGTGTTGGTCAGGCCGATGCGCCGGAGCGCGCTCATCAGCACGTAGGCGAATGAAGCGAGCCAGAGGCGCAGTTGATTGGCGCGCATCGTGTGCGAGGATGTCCGGTCGGCGAACAGGTCGAGTTGACATTCCTTGATATGGTTCTCCATCTCGCCGCGCGCGCAATAGCGCTTCTCGTAGAGCGCGCGCGCTTCGTGCTCCGCCGCTTTCAGCGACGTCACGATGAAGCGCGGATTGGCGCGCCCGGGAAGCAGGATGGCCGGCGGGGCGGCAACCGCTTTGCCCTTGCGGGCTTTCTTCGCTTTCTTCTTCTTCCGGCGCTGCGTCGTGTCGTCGGCCTCGGCGAGGGAAGGCGTCATCCATTCGGCTTTGCCGATCACGCGACGTTCGCAGCTCCAACTGTCCAGCGTGCGGTACTTGAAATCCTTGAACCGTCGCGCCGGCTTGCCTGTCGCAACGCTCGCCTCGGCGGCGGCCGCCAGATCGGCGGCGATCTCGACGTTCAGCCGCGAGTTCTGCGCCAGACCGAACAAAAACTCGACGTCGTTGGTCTCGCACCAGGCCATCAGCTCCTCTCGCGCGAAGCCGGAATCGGCGCGAAGAATGATGCGAACTTTCGGCCAGCGGGCGCGGATTCGTGCGATCACCCGCGCAATTTCATCGGCCGCGCCCGCGCTCGCGTCGATGTCGGCCCTGCGCAATTTGGCGACCAGGAGTTGGTCGCCGCAGAAAACGTACAACGGCAGGTAACAATAGCAGTCGTAGTAGCCGTGGAAGAAGCGCCCCTCCTGCTCGCCGTGCAGAGGGTCGTCGGTCGCGTCCAGATCGAGGATGATTTCCTCGGGGGCGCGCGAGTGAGATTCCAGAAACAGATCGACCAACAGCTTCTCGATCGCAGCGCCGTCATGACCGATCTTGTGGTACAGGCTCGGCGTCTCTTTCGATCGCTCCAGACGGTTCAGCGTCGACTTGCCGGCGACCGGCGCGCAGTCGGTGCGACGCGCCTTCAACTTGCTCGCCAGCACGGCGAACAGAGGATCGTGCCGCAACGTGTCGTGATCGTTCAGGTCCTCATAGCCCAACGCCAGGCCGAATATCCGTTGCCCGACCAGCGTGGCGACAGAATGCTCGATCAGCGACGGATCGCGCCGGTCGACGAAGCACTTCGCCACCCGCTCGATCAGCTTTATTGCCTTGTCCGCGCCCCCCAACAGCAAACCGCCAGCGTTCGACGTCATCGTTCCTCCATCGAAACCCGCAACCACTTTCCGGTCCTCGACGGGTGCAAATTCAAACAGCGTCGTGCTACACTCTGTCTGCATCGGGGAATTCCTGCCATCCGCGTAAGCGTTTCTCGCAAAAACACTTTTCGCTGATTCGCAGCCCCGATGCACTTGGTTTGATGAGAAATCCGGGTTAGGCGCAGAATGCGCTTCCGCTCCTCGGGCCGCGTCGTCGGCGAGCGCCAGAGGGTGGGAAGATCGCTCGCGAGAGCTTCGAGGGCTTTGTAGTCCTCAGCTTG
>DATNNK010000321.1:0-2187 GCA_035601875.1 Casimicrobiaceae bacterium
CCACGTGTCCTGCCGGTAGATCTGGCCGCCTTCAACGCGGCCGATCTCGAGCCGAAAGCTGTTCGATCCGAGATCGACGACGGCAAGAGTGGCGGCGGTCACGCGGGTCCCGCGGTTCGAATGGCCGGAAGATGAGGTTGCCATCAGCACGGCGTTACGGATGACTCGAGCATGGGAAAACTTGTATGACCAACTGTTAGCCTAGCAGAAAGCCCCGGCGCCTGCGGCGTTGCTGGCTTTGGCAGGCTGCACCTTTCTGCTACGCTCG
This sequence comes from Casimicrobiaceae bacterium, assembly GCA_035601875.1. Taxonomy (GTDB): domain Bacteria; phylum Pseudomonadota; class Gammaproteobacteria; order Burkholderiales; family Casimicrobiaceae; genus PALSA-1003. Next base: position 269 of record DATNNK010000321.1, read on the forward strand.
GCGCTTGATTGATCTGGCGTGAGCAGCGCGATGGCTATTGATTATCTGCAGAAGATCCTGACCGCGAAGGTGTACGACGTCGCCATCGAGTCATCCCTCGACCTCGCGCCGACGCTATCGCGCCGCATCGGTAATCGAGTCCTGCTCAAGCGCGAGGACCAGCAGCCCGTTTTTTCGTTCAAGCTGCGTGGCGCGTATAACAAGATGGCGCAGCTTTCGGCCGCCGAGCGTGCGCGCGGTGTCATCACCGCGTCGGCGGGGAATCACGCGCAGGGCGTGGCGCTTGCCGCGCAGAAGCTCTCCTGCAAGGCGACGATCGTGATGCCGGTCACGACGCCCTCGATTAAGATCCAGGCAGTCGAAGCGCGCGGAGCGAAGGTGGTGCTGCACGGCGATACGTTCAGCGACGCGTATGCCCATGCGCTCAAGCTGCAGAAATCGCAGCGAGCGACATTCGTTCATCCTTACGACGACCCCGACGTAATAGCCGGTCAGGGCACGATCGCGGTCGAAATCCTGCGCCAATGGCAGGCGCCCATCGATGCCATTTTTGTCGCAATCGGCGGCGGCGGCCTGATCTCCGGCATCGCGTCGTACGTGAAACGGGTGCGCCCTGAAATCAAGGTCATCGGCGTCCAGCCCACGGACTCGGACGCGATGGCGCGCTCCATCGCGGCGGGACGGCGCATCAAGCTCGCTCATGTCGGACTGTTTGCCGACGGCGTGGCGGTCAGAGAGGTAGGCAGGGAGACATTTCGCATTTGCCGCGAGCTGGTCGATGACATCGTGCTGGTCGATACCGACGCCATTTGCGCGGCGCTCAAGGACGTATTCGAGGACACGAGATCGATTCTCGAGCCCGCGGGAGCGTTGTCGGTCGCCGGCTTGAAGCTCTGGTGCGAGCGCCACCGCTTTCGCGACCGGACGCTGGTTGCGATCGCTTGTGGAGCGAACATGAATTTCGACCGCTTACGATTCGTTGCCGAGCAAGCCGAGCTGGGGGAGGAGCGCGAGGCGATTCTGGCGGTGACGATCCCTGAGCGGCCGGGCAGCTTCCGGCAATTCTGCGCACTCCTCGGCAAGCGCAATGTCACCGAGTTCAATTATCGGTACGCTGACTCCAAGATCGCACACCTGTTCGTGGGTATCGAAGTGAGCAACCGGCACGAAACCGCGGAACTGCTTCGCGCCATGCACAAGCGCCGGATTGAGGCCTACGACCTGTCGAACAACGAGATGGCCAAGGTTCACATCAGGCATCTCGTCGGAGGACACGCGCCGGCGGCGGAAAACGAAATCCTGTACCGCTTCGAGTTTCCGGAACGTCCCGGGGCGCTTATGCAGTTTCTGAACAGCATGAGTCGCGGATGGAACATAAGTTTGTTCCATTACCGCAACCACGGCGCCGATTATGGGCGAGTTTTGGTCGGAATGCAGGTTCCGCCGTCCGAAAAGGCGGCATTCCGTGAATTTCTTGGTCGTCTGGGCTACCCAAGCGTCGAAGAGACGGCAAATCCCGCCTATCGCATGTTTCTTGGGCGCTGAAGGTGCCCAATTGCGGCAGATAGTCCCTCTAATCCGCGATAGTCTCGTTGCAAATCCCTCAACCGGCAGGAGTTTCCCGGTTCTGGCAAGGATTATGCTCTAGGCATTTGCCTATATCCGTGGCAAACTTTGACGAGGTAGGAATGGGAACGATAGCAGGATACGAAGTCTCGATCGAAAACGCAGGGAGCATTGAATTGCCGGAACCAGCCGCGTTGGCGGGAGTAAAAGTCATGGTGATCGACGATAGCAACACGATTCGTCGAAGCGCCGAGATTTTTCTGCTTCAAGCCGGTTGCACGGTGATTCTCGCCGAAGACGGTTTCGACGCCTTGTGCAAGATCACCGACCATCAGCCCGACCTGATATTTGTC
>DATNNK010000322.1:0-3858 GCA_035601875.1 Casimicrobiaceae bacterium
TGCTGGCGGCAATGCGAGCGGACCTGGTCGAGAAGAAGGACGCCGGTCGAGTCAGCGAGGCGCGGGCCGCGATCGCCGATATCGTGGACCGGATCGAGTATGCCGAAGGCGGGAACGCCTTCACGATCCGATACCGCGTAACCGGGGTTTCGTTGGCGTCCCCACGGGGATTCGAACCCCGGTACTCACCGTGAAAGGGTGATGTCCTAGGCCTCTAGACGATGGGGACGAGGCGATTGTTGCGGCGGGCGATTGGTGGAGCTAAGCGGGATCGAACCGCTGACCTCTTGCATGCCATGCAAGCGCTCTCCCAGCTGAGCTATAGCCCCACAGCAGGCGCGAATTATAGGACCCGGCGCGCCCTTTTGCAAACCTGCGCACGGTTCACGATGTGTGTGTCGACATCGTGCTCGGGCCGACCTTGCGATTGCATTGGGTATTTTCCGATATCATCGCCAGCCGTCTCTCGCTTTCACCACGCCGTTGCCGACTTCCGCATCGCAGCTTCAGGAGTTTCCTCAGCGTCTCGCCGGCCGAGTAATACTGATCACCGGCGCGAGCGGCGGGCTAGGCTCTGTTCTCGCCATGGGCTGCGCTGCGCAGGGCGCCACCGTCGTTCTTCATGGCCGGGTGGCACGTAAGCTGGAAGCGTTATACGACCGGATCCTCGCCGCCGATCATCCTGAGCCAACGATTCTGCCGCTCGATCTCGCGATCGCCAAAGCCGAGGACTTTGCCAACGTCGCTAGTGCATTGCAAGCGCAGCACGGCCGCGTCGATGCCATCGTGCATACCGCGGTGCTTCTCGGTTCGCTGGGCCCGATCGAGCATCAGGCGTTCGACAGTTGGCTCGCGACTCTGCGCGTGGACCTGCTGGCACCTTTCGGCCTGACTCGTGCCTTGCTGCCCTTGCTGCGCGCCGCACCGGACGCGAGCGTGACCTTCACCCTCGACACCCGCGGCCAGGAGCCGAAAGCGTTCTGGGGCGCGTACGCCGTTGCCAAGGCGGGATTGTCGGCACTGCTCGCCATACTGGCGGACGAATGGGAAAACATTGCAACGCTGCGTGTCAACGGCGTGGTGCCCGGTCCGATGCGATCCCCGCTTCGTGCGGAGACGCATCCGGGCGATGACATTCGCCGACTGCCCTCGCCGGAGGTTTTCCTGCCGCTATATCTTTATCTCATCAGCGGCCAACCGAAGCACGAAAGCGGCGCCGTCATCGACGGCGAGCGCTGGTGGCGAGATGCGCAGGCTATGAATCCGCCGCCGTAGTCGAACCGTGCCCCAAACGCAGTAGCAAACGCAGCCGCCGGAAGTCGTCCGCGGGCCAGCATGTCGGGCAAGATTGCAACGGTGCGCAGGCGACGCTTGCCGTCAGGGCGCACGACCAGGGTGGTCAGCAATGCACCGACATACGAGTCCGGCTGCACCATGCCTTCGATCCGGCAGCCGGTGCGTTCGGTGAGGCGCACGGCACGATCGGAGTTGAGCTCGACGCCGATGATCGCGCGTGATGCACTACGTGTCGCCCAGTGTCGCATCGTCAGGATTGCGTGAGTGCCGATACCGATCACCAAGGCGCCGCGAAGCGCAGCCGTTCCCGGCAACCACGCAATCAGCGCAGCGGTTGCCAGCCACGCGACGCAAATCAGCGCCGACGCCGATCGCGAAGGCCCCAGCGAGATACATAGCGCGGGAGTCGCCTTCATGGCGCCGATTGGGCGCGCGCGAACCGCAGGCGTCAATCAGTCGGATGGACGACGCAGCGCGCCGCGATCAGCGCTATTGTTCTTTGCCAGCGTGAGCCAGGTATCGACGACGGTGTCCGGATTCAGCGAAATACTCTCGATGTGCTGCTCGACAAGCCACTGCGCGAGCTCCGGATAATCCGAGGGACCCTGGCCGCAGATGCCGGCGTACTTGCCGGCCTTTCTGCACGCGGTAATGGCCATCGCCAGCATGGCTTTCACCGCATCGTCGCGTTCGTCGAAAGTCGCCGCAATGGCGCCACCGGCGTCGCGGTCGACCGCCAACGTCATTTGGGTCATGTCGTTGGAGCCAATCGAGAAACCGTCGAAAAGCTCCAGAAAGCGATCGGCGAGAATCGCGTTGGAAGGAATCTCGCACATCATGATCAGCCTCAATCCATTGTCGCCGCGCTTGAGGCCATTCCTCTCGAGCATGGCAATGACCTTCCCGGCTTCGGTAAGCGTGCGCACAAACGGGATCATCACCTCGACGTTGGTCAATCCCATGGTGTCGCGGACGCGCTTCAGCGCCAGACATTCGAGCTCGAAGCAGTCGTAGAACTCGGGCGCGACGTATCGCGATGCGCCACGGAAACCGATCATCGGATTTTCCTCGTGCGGCTCGTACTCCGCTCCGCCGAGAAGGTTCGAATATTCGTTCGACTTGAAGTCCGACATGCGCACGATCACCTTTTTCGGCGCGAACGCGGCTGCTATCGTGGCGACGCCCTCCGCGATCTTGGACACATAGAATTCCGTCGGGCTGTCGTAGCCGCCGATTCGCTCGCTGATCTGCGCCTTGAGGTCCGCCGCTTGCGTATCGAAATTGATCAGCGCCTTCGGATGCACGCCCACGTTTCGGTTGATGATGAACTCGAGCCGCGCCAGCCCGACGCCGTCGTTGGGCAGCTTGCAAAACTCGAACGCCAGCTCCGGGTTGCCGACATTCATCATGATCTTGGTCGGCGCAGCAGGCATCTCGTCCAATGCGACATCGACGATTTCTATCTTGGGCAAGCCCTCGTATATGTGTCCAGTGTCACCCTCTGCACACGAAACGGTGACCCCCTGCCCTTCGGTGAGTACGGTCGTCGCATCGCCGCAACCGACCACCGCCGGAATGCCCAGCTCGCGGGCAATGATCGCGGCGTGGCAGGTACGGCCGCCGCGATTGGTCACGATCGCAGCCGCCCGCTTCATCACCGGCTCCCAATCGGGATCGGTCATGTCGGTGACCAGAACGTCGCCGGCGTTGACCTGGTCCATTTCGGCAGCGGAGGGGATCAAGCGCACGGTTCCTTGTGCGATCTTCTGGCCGATGGCGCGGCCGCTTGCCAGCACCCGCGTTGGGGCGTCGAGCCGGTAGCGTCGCAACCGCTGCGCGTCCTGCCCGGCCTGCGACTTCACTGTCTCCGGCCGGGCCTGCAAGATGTAGAGCTTGCCGTCGATGCCATCACGCCCCCATTCGATATCCATCGCACGGCCGTAGTGTCGCTCGATGATCATCGCAAAGCGCGCCAGCTCGGCGGCTTCCGCGTCGGTGATCGAAAAACGACGTTGATCCTCGACCGGCACATCGATGGTGGTGACCGGATGCCCTGCCGCCGCATCGCTGAAGACCATCTTGTGTGCCTTGGAGCCGCGCTCCTTGCGCAGGATCGCGGGTCGGCCGGCCGTGATGTTCGGCTTGTACAAATAAAACTCGTCGGGATTCACGGCGCCCTGAACGACGGTCTCACCCAGGCCATAGGCGGAGGTGATGAACACGACCTGATCGAATCCTGATTCGGTGTCGATGGTAAACATGACGCCGGCGGCGCCGAGATCGCTGCGCACCATACGTTGGATGCCGACGGAAAGCGCTACGTCGGCGTGGGCAAATCCCTTGTGCACCCGGTAGGAGATCGCGCGATCATTATAAAGGGACGCAAATACCTCTCTTATTGCATGAAGAACATTATCTAAGCCATTGACATTCAAGAATGTTTCTTGTTGTCCGGCAAACGATGCATCGGGCAGGTCTTCAGCGGTCGCCGATGAGCGAACGGCAACCGGTGCATCCGATGACTGCCCAAGGAGTTGGCCATAGGCGGCTTCAACATCGCGC
>DATNNK010000323.1:0-5698 GCA_035601875.1 Casimicrobiaceae bacterium
GTCGTTACAAAGCTCGATGCATTCATCGCAGATGAATACCGATGGCCCGGCAATGAGCTTCCTCACCTCGTGCTGGCTTTTGCCGCAGAAGGAACAGTAAAGAAGCTTGTCGCCGGTTGTTTTCTCGGCCATTCACCTGCCTCGGAGTCGGATTAGTCGACGCTGGTCTCGTCTTGCCTCTAGCCTACTCTACTCGGCTAGGGCCCGGCTCTGCAAGACTTTGTCCACGATTCCGTACGAAACTGCCTGTTCCGACGTCAGAAATCGGTCACGGTCGTGGTCGAGCTCGACCTGCTCGGAGGTGCGGCCGGTCATCTTGACCATCAGCTCGATGAAACGACGCTTGATGTCAATGGCGTATTGCGCATGGCGCTCGATGTCGGAAACCTGCCCCTGAAAGCCTCCGGAGGGCTGGTGGATCATTACCGTTGAATTGGGCAGCGCGAAGCGCTTTCCCTTGGTGCCCGCCGCCAGCAGAAACGCACCCATGCTTGCCGCCATGCCCACGCACAGCGTCGACACGTCGCATTTGATGAATTTCATGGTGTCGTAGATCGCCATCCCGGCGGGAACCGAGCCGCCCGGGGAATTGATGTAGAAGTTGATGTCCTTGTCCGGATTCTCGGACTCCAGGAACAACATCTGCGCGATAACGAGGTTGGCCGTGCTGTCGTCGACGGGCCCGACCAGGAAAATCACGCGCTCCTTGAGCAAGCGCGAATAGATGTCGTAGGCGCGCTCGCCTCGTCCGCTTTGCTCGATAACCATCGGGATCAAGCCCAGACCCCGCGGTTCATTGAATGTGCCTGTGTTCATGATTCAGCCTTATCACGCGTCATTTGCGTCGCTTCGTTTGCTCCGGCTGACGCAGGCGCCGGCTCCATCAATTCGGAAAAGGTGGTCGGCTGATCCTCGACCTGTGCCCGCCCGAGTGCCCACTCGACAACGTTGTGTTCGACCGCAGCAGTCTCGAAATCGTTCAGGCGCTCAGGCTTCTCGTAATGCCAGCGGATCACCGCGTCAGGTTGCTCATAAGTCTGCGCAGCTTCGGCGACCAGCGCCCGCACCTGCTCCGGCTTGGGCTGGAGCTGATTGACGCGCACGATCTCGTTCAGGATCAGCCCGAACGCAACGCGCTCCTCGGCCTGCGGACGAAAGATGTCGGCCGTTGTCGGCAGATTGGATTCCCGGGCTCCGCGCTGCTTCATCTGCTCGCTGGTGCGACGTAGAAGGTTTTCTGCTTCCAGCTCGACCAGTGACTTCGGCACGACCAGCTGGGATGTCGATCTCAGCGCCTGAATCACCTGCTGCTTGAGAGCGGCTTCGATCTTTCGCTTCAGCTCGAGGCTCAGATTGGCGGCAACCTCGGAGCGCAGCTCGTCGACGCTGCCGCTGGCGATACCGAACTTGCGGGCGAATTCGGCATCGATCTCCGGCAGAATCGGCTGTGCAACCGAGTGCACCGTCAACGAGAACTCCGCAGTCTTGCCGGCCACTTCGCGACCGTGGTATCCCGGCGGAAAGACAAGCTTGAAGGTTTTCGTTTCGCCCGCGCTCATGCCGGCGAGCGCGGTGTCGAACTCCGGCAGCATGCGGCCCTCGCCCAGCGTGATCGCAAAGTCTTTGGCCTGGCCACCGGGAAAGGCGACGTCGTCGATCCTGCCGCTGAAATCGACCATGACGCGGTCGTCGTTTTGTGCGGAGCGTTCAACGACCTCGTAGCGTACATTTTGTTTGCGCAGAACGTCGAGGGTATGCTCGACATCGACCTCGGTAACCTCCGCAACCGGCCGCATGATCTTGACGCCAGACAGATCGCCCAGGGTGATCTCCGGATAAACCTCGAACACGGCGGAGAATTCGAACTGATCTTCGGCCGCCGCCTGCTTGGGCTCGATACGCGGATAGCCCGCGACACGCAGGTTCTGCGCACGAATCGCGTCGTTGAGACTCGATTGCACGGTGTCGGAAATCACATCGGAGCGCACCTGCGGTCCGTACTGCTGAGTGACCATCTTCAACGGGACCTTACCCGGACGGAAGCCGGCGATCTTGACCGTCTTCGCCAGTCGTGCCAGCCGCTTCTGGACCTCGCCCTCGATCTGCTCGATCGGCACGGCGACATGCAGCCGTCGCTCGAGCTGGCCCAGAGTCTCCAGTGTCATTTGCATACCCGATGATTCCTTGCTAGATTTCCGGTGGTGCGAAAGGAGAGACTCGAACTCTCACGCCTTTCGGCTCCGGCTCCTAAGGCCGGTGCGTCTACCAATTCCGCCACTTTCGCAGCCGATTTCGCGAAACGGGTCAGTATAGCGGAAACGACTTTTCCCCGCTACGTGACCGGTCTGTATCAACGCTCCGATAAGTGGACACTTCCGTGCCGGTCGCTCACTACGAAAACTTTCCCGTCGCCTCGTGGCTCGCGCCGGCCGCGCTGCGGCCAGCCATCGTCGCGATCTATCATTTCGCCCGCGCCGCGGACGATATTGCCGACGAGGGCGACGCGGAAGCGACAGAGCGCCTTTCGCAACTCGACCACTACGAGGCGATGCTCGATCGCATCGCCAAAGGGGATCGGCCGCAAGAGCCTCCTTTCGCGTCGCTGAGCGACGCTGTGCGCGAGCACGCGCTGCCGCTAGGTCTCTTCCGCGATCTGCTCTCCGCGTTCCGACAGGACGTGCTGAAAACACGTTACGCCGATTTCGCGGAGTTGCTCGACTACTGCTCACGCTCCGCCAATCCGATCGGACGGCTGCTGTTGCATCTGTATCGCATCGACGACGGCGAAAGGCAGCGCCAGGCCGACGCCATATGCAGCGGCTTGCAGCTTGCCAACTTCTGGCAGGACGTGGCGATCGACTGGAACAAGGGTCGCATCTACCTGCCGAAAGACGACATGAGTCGCTTCGACGTCGCGGAAGAACAGATCGCCAATGGGCGTAGCGACGAGCACTGGCGCGCCTTGATCGCGTTCGAAGTGCAGCGCACGCGCGCAATGTTGGAATCCGGCCGGGTGCTGGCGGAGGCGTTGCCACTGCGGCTCAAGCTCGAGCTGAGGATGGTCGTCGCAGGTGGATTACGCATTCTTCGGTCGATCGACGCGGTCGATGGCGACGTGTTTCGTCACAGGCCGGTGCTTTCGCGCCGCGATTGGGCGGCAATGTCCGCCTCCGCGCTGTTTCGCTGACCTCACGTGAGCCCCGACGCCTATTGCGAACAAAAGGCCGCTGCGAGCGGCTCGAGCTTCTATCACAGCTTTCGTTTTTTACCGCCCGATCGACGGCGGGCGATTATTGCGCTCTATGCGTTCTGCCGCGAGGTCGACGACGCGGTCGACGAAACCATCGATGCCGCGGTAGCACGGATCAAGCTCGAGTGGTGGCGCACCGAAGTCGCGGCGATCTTTGGCGGTGCGCCGCAGCACCCGGTCGCGCAGGCGCTGAAGCCGGTCGTCAAAACGTTCGAGCTGCCGCAGGAGCACTTACTCGCGGTGATCGACGGCATGGGTATGGATCTCGATCTGGACCGATATCCGGACTTCGCTCTGCTTGAACGTTATTGCGATCGTGTCGCCGGCGTGGTGGGACTGATGTCGGCGCAAATCTTCGGCTATTCCAACCTCTCCACGCGCGTCTACGCACGCGATCTTGGACTCGCCTTTCAGCTCACCAACATCATCCGCGATGTCGGCGAAGACGCGCGTCGCGGCCGCATCTATCTGCCGCAGGACGAAATGGAGCGATTCGGGGTTACCAGCGCCGAGCTGTTGCAGCATCGCGTCGGTCCGGGGTTCAAGCCACTGATGGCGTTTCAGGTGCAGCGTGCTCGCGAATTCTACGACAAGGCCTTCGCCGCGCTGCCTGCCGTCGATCGCCGGTCGCAACGTCCCGGCTTGATCATGGCTGCAATCTATCGCGCGCTGCTCGACGAGATCGAGCACGATGGTTTTCACGTCCTCGATCGCCGATTTTCGCTCACTCCGCTGCGTAAAGCCTGGCTCGCGTGGAAGACGTCGTGGAATTATTAGTGTCTAGTCCGACATGATCGCCGACCGGGTCGCCGTCATCGGCGGCGGCTACGCGGGCTTCGCCGCCGCGGTGACGCTCGCCACGGCGGGGTGCGCCGTTACTGTATTCGAATCCGCGCGCACCCTCGGCGGACGCGCGCGTCGGGTCGAAGCCTACAGGATTACCATTGACAACGGCCAGCACATCCTGTTGGGTGCGTATGCGCAAACACTGGCGCTGATACGCACCGTGCACGGCGCCGGTGCTGAGCCGGAATTGCTGGATCGGCGCCGGCTGTGCCTGGAGGAGCCCGGCGTGTTCCGGCTTTCGACCCCCGCCCTGCCCGCCCCGCTGCATCTCGCGGTGGCGCTGCTTCTTGCGCGGGGCTGGTCGTGGGCCGATCGGCAGGCCACGATCGCTTTCGTGCGCGGTCTTCGGCGCGAGCATTTCCGTTGTGATTCCGCGCTTACAGTCGGTTCGTTGCTCGGCGGGCAACCGGCGGCGGTCATTCGCGCTTTATGGGAGCCGCTTTGTCTCGCGGCATTGAACACACCCATCACGGTGGCATCCGCAACCGTGTTTCTCAATGTTCTTGCGGCGGCCTTTGGTGCTCGAGCGCGCGACTCCGACCTTCTGCTGCCGCGCGTCGATCTGTCGAGCCTGTTTCCCGATCCGGCGGCAGCCTATGTCGCGGACCGCGGCGGTGAGATCCGCAAGAGCACGATGGTCAACGGCCTTGGGGCACGGGCCGATGGCGTCATGCTCAGGATCGGATACCGCGAAGAGCGGTTCGACGCGGCGGTGCTGGCGGTGGGTCCGCATCAGCTCACGCACTTACTGTTCGACGGCGAGGGCGATCCCCGAGCGACCCAGGCATTGAATCAGGTCGCGGCTTTCGCTTATGAGCCCATCGTCACCGCTTATCTTCAGTATTCGACACCTTTGGAGCTTGCACACCCGATGCAGAAGCTGGACGGGGCACCCGGACAATGGGTTTTTGATCGCGGCCAGCTCGACGGACCCAAGGGACTCGCCGCGGTGGTAATCAGTACCGATTTACCGAGCACGCGGATCGGCCAAAATGCTCTCGCGCGATCCATCGACGCGCAGTTGCACCGCCTGCAACCGTCGCTGCCGGCGCCGACCTGGATGCAAGTCATCGCCGAGCGTCGCGCGACATACGCATGTATCGCAGGGCTAGCGCGTCCGGCACCAGGCAAGATCGCGCCGCGCCTTTGGCTTGCCGGCGACTACACCGATCCGGAGTTGCCGGCAACACTGGAGGCGGCAACGCGAAGCGGCGTTACGGCCGCGCGGGCGCTGCTCCAGGCGTCGGCCTGAGTTTTCCGGAACGAAACACGCGATTGCTCACCGCTCACAGCGCCCTGGCCTTTTCCCGCAGCAGGAATTTCTGAATCTTTCCCGTCGAGGTCTTCGGCAATGGTCCGAATACCACGCTGCGTGGAACCTTGAAGTGCGCCAGATGCTCGCGGCACCAAGCGGTGATGTCGTCAGCGGTCGTGACTGCTGCATCCGGCTTGAGCGTCACAAATGCGCACGGCGTCTCGCCCCACTTGGCGTCCGGCTGGGCGACGACCGCAGCCTCCATCACCTGCGGATGACGATAGAGGCATTCTTCGACTTCCAGCGAGCTGATGTTCTCGCCGCCCGAAATGATGACGTCCTTCGAG
>DATNNK010000324.1:0-3705 GCA_035601875.1 Casimicrobiaceae bacterium
AGTGTCCATGCCTTAAGGAGCGTCATTCATCGCGTCGGCGCGGTTTTGCGCTGCACAACGCGACGATGGGGTTGTTTCCGGCAGGAGGCACCATGAGCCGACCGAATCACCGTGCCCGACCGAATCACCGTGCGCGAGCGAATCACCGTGCGCGACCGAATCACCGCACCCGACCGAACCATCGTGCCATGCGCGCTGCGCTATCCGCCGCGCTGGCGCTGACGCTGCTGCTGATCGCCGGCGCTGCCGCCGGATAAATCTGTCCCCGTCGACGGCGATAAAGCCCTTGCCGCCACGCCGTAACAACGGTTCAAGCGGGTGGTGTCTCTTCGCCGGCGACGGGCGCCTCGGCGTTCGCATCGGGCTCTGATTCGGCCTTGCTATCCAGCTTGCGCTTGCGCTTTTCTTCCTGCTTTTTCTTCTTTTCCAGTTCCTTCTGGCGCTTCTGGTACTGATAGTTTGGTTTTGCCAATGGGGCACCGTTTTCGGAAAGGTTGGTTTGGAGACCCCATTGTAGGGGCAACTGCGGTTTAACCGCCAGCGATTGCGCGTCACCGAAGTTGCCCCGAAGGCCCTGACTCGTCCCTGGACGCCGCGCCCTCTAAGCGAACAGGTCGCGCGACGGTCCGTAGCAAAGCTTTCCATCCACGACGCTAGCCGCAGACGTGTAGGGATGCGCGATCAAGCTTTTCTCGCCCATGATGTGCAGAACCTCCACGCCATGCGTCTTGAGTGCGTCGGCAATGAGCGCCCGGTGGCAGCGCCACCACGGCGCCTCGGCGCACATGATCGCCGTCCTTGCGCCCGCGGCGTCGGCCATCAATCGCGCCAGCGCCGTGTCGAACGCCGGGGATTCCATATAGTCCGCGTAACCGCGGAAAGAGGCGTTTCGCCATCGGGTGTTGGTGGAGCCGGCCCGCGGGGTCCGCCGGCCGCCAAGCTCGGGATAGCCTTCGTAGCGCAAGTCAGCCGCGATCAATGACCGGCCCAAAGCCTCGGCGTTGAAGTGCGGATGCAGCCTCGACGCGGGATATCGCCGCACGTCGGCCAGGAGCTCGATGCGCTCACCACGCAGCAGACCGATGAGCTCCTCGAGCGAGCGGGTCGAATGGCCTATGGTCCAGATGACGCTGGGTCGCATCCTCGCTGGACACCCACGCGGGCGATCGGTTCTGCAACCGACGCGCGGCTCAGTCGAAGCGCTCGTGCGCTAGTGGCTCTCCCGGCCGACCTTGGCGCCGGATTTACCGACCAGGAAATCGAGGTCGACGCCTTGATCCGCCTGGGTCACGGTTTGGCAATAGAGCTTGACCCAGCCGCGATCGGCATGCGGCTTGGGTGGCTTCCATTTCGCTTTGCGCCGTGCGAGCTCGGCATCGGAGACGTGCAGATGGATGCGCCGCTTGGCGACGTCGAGCTCGATCATGTCGCCGTTCTCGACCAGCGCCAGCGGTCCACCGTCGGCCGCTTCGGGCGCGGTGTGCAGCACCACCGTTCCGTAGGCGGTGCCCGACATCCGCGCGTCGGAGACGCGGATCATGTCGGTCACGCCCTTCTTGAGTATCTTGGCCGGCAATGCGAAATTGCCGACCTCGGGAAAGCCGGGATAGCCCTTCGGACCGCAGTTCTTGAGCACCAGCACGCACGAGGCATCGACGTCGAGGTTGGGACTGTCGATGCGCTGATTCAGGTCATCGATGTCCTCGAACACCACCGCGCGGCCCTTGTGCTTCATGAGCTTCGGCGTCGCCGCCGACGGCTTCAGGACCGCCCCCCTCGGCGCCAGATTGCCGCGCAACACGGCGATGCCGCCGTGCGGCTTGAACGGCTTGACGAGCGGCGTGATCACCGCCTCGTTGTAATTGACGGCGTTCCTAGAGTTCTCCCAGATCGTGCTGCCGTTGACCGTCAGCGCCTTCTTGTGCAGATACTTGCCGATTTCGCGGATCACGACCGGCAGCCCGCCGGCGTAATAGAAATCTTCCATCAGGTATTTGCCGGAGGGCATCAGGTTGACCAGGCATGGCATATCGCGGCCAAGGCGATCCCAGTCCTCGAGCGACAGCTTGACGCCCATGCGACCGGCGATCGCCAGCAGGTGCACCACCGCGTTGGTCGAGCCGCCAATGGCGCCGTTGACCATGATCGCATTCTCGAACGCGTCGCGGGTCAGGATCTTCGACATCTTCAGATCCTGGTGCACCATCTCCACGATGCGCCGGCCGGCCATGCGCGCGAGCACCTTGCGCCGCGAGTCGACCGCGGGAATGGCAGCGTTGGTCGGCAAGCCCATTCCCAGCGCTTCGACCATCGACGCCATCGTCGACGCCGTGCCCATGGTCATGCAATGGCCGGCTGAGCGCGACATGCACGATTCGGCGTCGATCATGTCGCTCTCGTTCATCTGGCCGGTCTTGAGCATCTCGGTGAACTTCCACACGTGAGTGCCGGAGCCGATGTCCTCGCCGCGGAACTTGCCATTGAGCATCGGTCCGCCCGAGATGCCGATGGTCGGCAGGTCGCACGATGCCGCACCCATCAACAGCGCGGGAGTGGTCTTGTCGCAGCCCATCATCAGCACCACACCGTCAAACGGATTGGCGCGTATCGACTCCTCGACGTCCATTGCGACCTGATTGCGGAACAGCATGGTGGTCGGCCGCATCAGCGTCTCGCCCAGGCTCATCACCGGAAACTCCAGCGGAAAGCCGCCGGAATCGAGCACGCCGGAGCGAACGTGCTCGGCCAACTCGCGAAAGTGCGCGTTGCAGGGCGTGGCCTGCGACCAAGTGTTGCAGATGCCGATCACCGGACGGCCGTCGAACTGGTCGTGCGGGATGCCCTGATTCTTCATCCACGAGCGGTGAACCATGCCGTCGCGATCGCGGCGGCCGAACCATTTCGTTGAACGAAGGACGGGCTTGGATTTGGAAGGTTTCTTGCTCATGGTGTCGCCCGTAATGTGAAATCGATCGAGAGCGTGCAGGGGCTGCGGAATGCGGACTTAACGGAACACGATCATCGTTTGCGGCGAGGGCGGCAGCGGCTGAACCACGCTGTCGCCAAACCCTGCGCTACGTCCCATCTCCTGCAGCTCGCGAGCCGTCCAGGCATCGCCCTTGGGCGTGGTGGCAAGCATCACAAACGCGAATGCCGCGGGAAACGGCGGACTGACCTGATCGTCGTTGGGCACCATTTCCACTACAAGCACGGCGCCGCCGGGCGCAAGAGCGCGTCGCGCGCGTCCGAGAATGCTCACGCAGCCTTCGCGATCGAAGTGATGCAGGAAGTTCGGAATGAGGACGAGGTCGTAATCGCTGCCCCATTCGACGTCGAACGCGCTGCCGGCTATGGTGTCGTAACGCGTCTCGAGACCCGCGAGCCGTGCATTCTCCAGCGCGATTTCCAGCACCGGGCGCCAATCGAGCGCGACGATCCTGGCGCCGGGCACCGCTTTGCCGATCGCGATTCCGAATACGCCGTGGCCGGCGGCCACATCGTTGTCGATAAAGCGGTCGGGCGCGATGTCGCTCAATGTGGTCTCCTGCCGCTCGGCACGACGCCAACTGCGGATGGAAAATGCAGGTGGAATGTGCAGATGGAATGTTCAGGTGGCGATACGCGCGCCGGTCTTCTGATCGAAGACGTGGACCATCGCCGGGTCGACGGCCAAGCCGATCTTGTCTCCCGGGTTGACGACCGGAC
>DATNNK010000325.1:0-2630 GCA_035601875.1 Casimicrobiaceae bacterium
TTCGCAAGCCTGGGCGGAGACGGAAGGAAGCCGACCGAATTGCTTGCGGCGGCGCTTGCCCGTGATTTCGGCTCGGTCGAGCGCTGGCGAAGCGAGTTCGTCGCGATGGGAAACGCGCTGGGAGGCGGCTCCGGCTGGGTCTTGCTCGTCCATGTGCCGCGCGACGGACGCCTGATCAACCAGAATGCCAGCGATCACTCCCAGACGCTCGCCAGCGGCGTACCGATCCTTGCGCTCGACATGTACGAACACGCGTACCACCTCGACTTCGGTGCGAATGCCTCGGCTTATGTCGATGCGTTCATGCGCAACATCGACTGGAACGCGGTGCAGGGGCGATACGAAGACGCGATCAAGGTAGCGGCTCCGAAGCCACTCGAGCAGAAAGAGTATGGCGAATTGCCCTTTGTCGGGGTCGAGGAGGTGAAGGCGATGCTCGACTCGGGAACGCCGGTGCAGATCGTCGACGCTCGCCCGCCGCACTACTTCACGCGGAGTCAGGACATCATGGTAGGGGCGGTTTGGCACGACCCGGAACGGCTCGATGAATGGATGGGCGAGCTCTCCAAGACCGAGCCGGTAGTCGTTTTCTGCGCCTACGGCTTTCATGTGGGATGCACCACCGCTGCGGAGCTGCGCAAGGCCGGCTTCGACGCGCGTTACATGGCAGGCGGTCACTCCGCGTGGAAGGCGATCAAGGGACCGGTCAAGCTTCACGATAGTCCCAAGGGGCTGGAGGCCGCATGAATACGCCCGGACTGACTACACTGCTGGTGGCCGCGGCGTTGCCCGTAGCCGCGGAAACGATCACCTTCGACAAGGATCCCGTGGGCGCCCTGCCCGCGGGGTGGGTTGCCGGAGTCACCGGCCGCGGAGCTCCGAAATGGGCTATCGAAACGGACAGCACCGCACCGAGCGCACCCAACGTTCTCAAGCAATCGGGCAGCGGCGCGTTTCCGTGGTGCGTGAAAAAAGACGTATCACTGACCGACGGCGCGGTCGAGGTCAAGTTCAAGCCGATTTCCGGAAAGGAGGATGCCGCGGGCGGCCTGGTCTGGCGGTGGACGGATGGCGACAACTACTACGTCGCCCGCGCCAACGCGCTCGAGGACAATGTGTCGCTTTACTACACGCAGAACGGCCGCCGGAACACCATCAAATACGTCAATGCTCCCGTCGCGAAGAATCAGTGGCACAGCCTGCGCGTCGAATTCAGCGGCAAACGAATAAAGGTCGCGCTCGATGGAAAGGTGTACATTGAATTGGACGATGACCATATTGCCGGGCCCGGGGCGGTTGGCGTCTGGACCAAGGCCGATAGCGTGACTTCGTTTGATGATTTCAGTTACGCCAGCGCGGCCAGGCTGTGAGGCTTGGGTACGCGTCGGTGCCGCGCGACGGTTTTTACGGAGGGCCCATGAAGCATTTCTCGACATCCTGCATCGGAGTTTTGGCGCTACTCGGTCTTGCGGGCGCATTTGCCGCGGACATGCCGTACGCCGGTCAACAGACCCGCGCGATCAAGGCGCTTTCGGATCAGGAGGTAAGCGATTATGTGGAGGGTCGCGGCATGGGCAGCTCGAAAGCCGCCGAGCTCAACCATTATCCCGGACCGGCACATGTGCTAGCCGACTCGTCCCGGCTGGAGCTCACCGACCGGCAGAAGGCCGAGACGCAATCGGTGTTCGACGCGATGAGCGCGGTGGCCAAACGCTCCGGTGCAGCGATCGTCGCCAAGGAAGCGGAACTGGACGCTCTCTACGCCAGCGGACAAGCAGCGCCGGGGACCATCAAAGACCTGGTCTCCGAGCTCTCGCATCTGCAAGCCGAGTTCCGCTACGCCCACCTCAGCGCGCATCTCGCGATGCGCACGATCCTGACGCCGGAACAGATTAGCAGATATGACGAGATGCGCGGGTATACGGCGATGGCTCCGAGCTCATCGCCGTCGACGGAGGCTGCGCCCGCGCATCAGCATATGCATCATTGACGCGCTCGTATCAGGTCGCCGGCTGGCGGCTGCTCACGAACCATCGTCCCGGCGCCAACCAGCGCCGCCGGTGAATCAGGAGGTAGGCTGCTGGGATCACGAACATCGACAGCAGCGGCGCGGTAATCATGCCGCCGACCATAGGCGCGGCAATGCGTCGCATGACCTCCGATCCAGTGCCGCTGCCCCACATGATCGGCAGCAGCCCCGCGATGATCACGGCAACGGTCATGGCGATCGGGCGTATACGAAGCGCCGCGCCTTCGACAATCCCTTCGATAAGCTCACTCTGGTCCTCGAGCCTTCTCTCCGTAGTCCGCGCGGCTATCGCCTGATTGACGTAGACCAGCATCACGACGCCGATCTCCGACGCGACACCTCCCAGTGCGATGAAACCTACGGCGGAGGCGATCGACATGTTGTAGCCCAGGAGATACATCAACCAAAATCCGCCGACTAGGGCGAAGGGCAGCGTGGCCATGATCAACAGCGCGTCGGCAAAACGCCGGAAAATCAGATAAAGCAGGACGAAGATGATCAGCAGCGTTGCCGGCACTACGATCTTCAACTTTTGTGTTGCCCGCTCGAGAAACTCGAACTGCCCTGACCATGAGATCGAGTAGCCGGGCGGCAGCTTGAC
>DATNNK010000326.1:0-2024 GCA_035601875.1 Casimicrobiaceae bacterium
GAGCATAGTGGCGACCCATGCGATGAATCCGCCCAATATGCCCGGCCAGAATCCTCTCATGTGAGCATACCCAACACTGTTTGCCCCAAGGGGCAGCGTGACGAATGAAGCCGGGGAGGTGATTCGAGCCATCCTACGCGATTAGCAGCAAGAATTGTAGCGACTGCCTTTCGCTGTTGCACACGTAGCCGCGCTAATTGCAAGGGGCTTCCCGGAATCGTTCCTGCAGATCGAGCCAGCAAGGCTAGCCCGCATTTCTCACACTAATTAGGCGCATCGGGGCGTCGAATCAGCGAGAGTCGTTGTGCGACAGCGACTTTGGACCGATTCGAGGAGCGCCCCGATGCTGACAGAGTGTAGCGCAGAACTGTTTGATTTTGGAACTGTTGAAGGGCGCGCTGTGGAAGCAGCGTTTGATGCCGGCTTGGTGACATCGGATGCGGGCGCGCTGCTTCTGGGCGCCACGGATCGAGCGATCGGAATGATGGCTCGGTTTGCGGGGTGCTTTCACGACGAGCGGCGTGCGGACTTGATCGAGCACGACGTCGCGACGTTGGTTGGCCAGCGGGTGTTCGGGATCGCGCTCGGTTACGAGGATCTCAACGACCACGACGAACTGCGCCACGATCCGATGATGGCGGTGCTGGCGGGCAAGCTCGAGGCGCGGCGGGAGGATTGTGCGCCGATCGCCGGCAAATCGACGCTCAACCGGCTGGAGCTGAGCAAGCTCGAGCCGACGCGCTATCACAAGATCAGCCACAATCCGGTGGCGATCAAGAATCTCATGGTTGACCTGTTCCTGGAGGCGCACGAGCGACCTCCCAAGCAGATCATTCTCGACCTCGATGCGACCGATGATCCACTGCACGGCGAGCAGGAGGGGCGGTTCTTCCACGGCTATTACGACTGCTACTGCTATCTGCCGCTCTATGTGTTCTGCGGCCGCCATCTGCTGGTCGCCAAGCTGCGGCGTGCCGACATGGACGCGGCGGCGGGCGCGGTCGAGGAGGTCGCGCGCGTGGTCGCAAGGATACGCGCCCGATGGCCGCGCACGCGCATTCTGCTGCGCGCCGACTCAGGCTTCGCGCGGGAAGACCTCATGGCTTGGTGCGAGGCCAACGGGGTCGACTTCCTGTTCGGATTGGCGAGGAACGAGCGGCTGGTCACCGAAATCGAGACCGAGCTTGATCGCGTGGCCGCCAAGAGCCGGCGCACCGGCCGTCCGGAGCGCCGCTTCAAGACCTTCATGTGGACGACGCGCAGGACCTGGAGCCGCCGGCGCCGGGTCGTCGCCAAGGCCGAGTGGACGAAGGGGGAAGCCAATCCGCGCTTTGTGGTCACTTCGCTCAGGCGCGACGCGTGCAAGGCCAAGTACCTCTACGAGAAGGTCTACTGCGCCCGCGGCGACATGGAGAACCGGATCAAGGAGTGCCAGCTCGACCTCTATGCGGATCGCACCTCGACCGCCACGATGCGCGCCAACCAACTGCGCCTGTGGTTCTACTCGATGGCCTATGTCCTGTTGTGCGCCCTGCGCCGCATCGGCCTCCACGACACGGACTTCGCGACCGCCACCTGCGGCACCATCCGTCTCAAGCTGCTCAAGATCGGGGCGCTCGTGCGCATCAGCGTCCGTCGCATCAGGATCGCCATGGCATCGGCCTGTCCGGCCGCCCAAGACTGGAGCCGCGCCGCAATCCGGCTCGCAATCGCCGCCCTGGCGCGCGCCTCGCCCGCATGACACGCGCCGCCGCGGCGCGACCCTTGCGCGGCACAACCCAACGGCCCACGCAACATCCGAACAACCCGAAATGAAAACCGCGCGCCCCCGCGCCACGACCCTCCGCGCCTCTCGACAAGCAGCCGTCAAATTCCCCTTACCCGTTGCGAAATCCATCAGTAGTGTGAGAAATCCGCGCTAGTCCCACGTCATGCGGCAATGAAAGCGGCCGATGATCTCCACATCGGACAGCAGCCGCTCATACGTGCCGTACCGCGGGTTATCGCAGGTGATCATCACCCGT
>DATNNK010000327.1:0-2783 GCA_035601875.1 Casimicrobiaceae bacterium
CCCGGCGCCGTGCCGGTGTTGATCCACTGTGCCACTGCCGCCATCACCGCGACTTCGCGGCCGTGCAAGCCATGCGCCGCGCTGCCGCTGCACTCTCTCCTCGTTCCCGGCCTCGGCAACCGCGCATCGGCGACCGTTGTCAACGTGTGCCATCTCACCTGCGCCTCGATGCCCGGCCCGTCTGCCGTCTTGCCAATCCAGATCTGACCGCCGCCACCTTCCAGCACGATGACGACGTTCTTTGCGCCCCCTTGCGCAGCTACTGACTCACTTCCCATCCTGCCCGGCGTCAACACCATCACTTCACTCACGCCTGGCCGCGATTCGATCCTCAGCAGCGTCTCTTCCGCCGCCGCATTCGTCCACGCTAGCGCTGCGACGGTTGCCCAAACGATCAGCCAGCCTCGCTGCCGCGCTCCTTCAGCGCGCGTCGACGACATGCGGCGCGACGTGCGCGCACCAGGCATTGATTTCGTTGCGATGCCCGGCGTCGTGCTCGAGCATCATGATCGGGATGTCGCCCAGCGACACCGGTCCGACGCCCTGTTGCTCGCCGCGCCGCGTCCATTCCGACGGCGTCACGCGCGCCAGCGCATCGATGTTGTCCTGCCGCGCCCGCGCGAACGCTCGCATGCCTTCGCGCAGCGACTTCTCGCGGTACTTGCGGCGCTCCGCCGCTTGCGCGCCGTCGAAGTCGTAGAGCAGCGCATCGTCTTCGTTCAGCAGCCGCTCGATGCGAACGCCGAATCCTTCGCGCTCCAGATCGGCCAGATGCCATACCTGCTCGACCGGCGAAAAAACGTCGCCGTCGCGCAGCCGCGCGTCGTCCTCGGAAAGCGCGCCGAAGCGCTCGGCCAGAAACGACAACATCGATGCCAGATCGTCCAGCAGCTGTCGCTGGCCCTCCGGCGGAAGGAGCATGTGTGTCAGCGGGTCGTGCGCCGCCGATCCGCGCTTGGTCGGATGGATCACTGGCAAGACTCGCAGGTCGGGTCGCCGATGCCGCAGAACTTCGCTGCCTCGGGCTCCTGAGCGCTGTGGGTGTTGTGCGTTGAGGCCGGCGCCGCGTTCTTGGCCGACATCGCGCGGCCCGCGCTGGCACCGCTTGCCGCGCCCGACGAGGACACTGCATTGAGCTCACCGCCCTGACCGGTCGACTTTTCCGCGCTGGTCGCCGCCAGCGTGCGCAGGTAATAGGTGGTCTTCAGGCCGCGCACCCAGGCGAGCTTGTAGGTCTCGTCCAGCTTTTTCCCCGACGCGCCGGCCATGTAGATATTGAGCGACTGTGCCTGATCGATCCATTTCTGCCGTCGCGCACCCGCTTCGACCAGCCACGTCGCGTCGACTTCGAATGCCGTCGCGTACAGGCGGCGAAGATGCTCGGGCACACGATCGATCTTGGCCAGCGAGCCGTCGAAATACTTCAGATCCGAGACCATCACGTCGTCCCACAGGTCGAGCCGCTTCAACTCGGCGACCAGGTGCTCGTTGACCACCGTGAACTCGCCGGAAAGGTTCGACTTGACGTAGATGTTCTGGTACTCGGGCTCGATCGACGCGGCGACACCGATGATGTTGGAGATGGTCGCGGTCGGCGCGATGGCCACGCAGTTGGAGTTGCGCATGCCGTGCTCCTTGACGCGCGCACGCAGGCTGCTCCAGTCCATCGCCACCGACTCGTCGACCTCGACATAGCCACCGCGCTCGTCGCGCAACAGCTTGAGCGAATCCTGCGGCATGATGCCGCGCTCCCACAGGCTGCCCTTGTACGACGCGTAGCGGCCGCGCTCCTCGGCGAGCTCGGTCGATGCCCAGTAGGCGTAGTAGCACACCGCTTCCATCGAGCGGTCGGCAAAGGCCATCGCGCCGTCGGAGGCGTACGGATGCTGCAAGAGGTGCAGGCAATCCTGGAAGCCCATGATCCCCAAGCCCACCGGACGGTGCTTGAGGTTGGCGTTGCGCGCCTTGGCGACGGCGTAATAGTTGATGTCGATCACGTTGTCGAGCATGCGCATGGCGGTCTTGATGGTCGCCTTGAGCTTGTCGTGGTCGAGCTCCCAGGACGTGGACTGGGTTGACTTCTCGGCCTTCTCGCCTTTCTTGCCGACCTTCTTCATGTGCGCGAGCAGGTTCACCGAGCCCAGGTTGCAGACCGCGATCTCGGTCTCGCTGGTGTTGAGCGTGATCTCGGTGCAGAGGTTCGAGCTGTGTACAGTCCCGACGTGCGACTGCGGCGAGCGCACGTTGCACGCATCCTTGAAGGTGATCCACGGATGCCCGGTCTCGAACAGCATCGACAGCATCTTGCGCCAGAGCTGCACCGCCGGA
The DNA here is from genome assembly GCA_035601875.1 of Casimicrobiaceae bacterium. Taxonomy (GTDB): domain Bacteria; phylum Pseudomonadota; class Gammaproteobacteria; order Burkholderiales; family Casimicrobiaceae; genus PALSA-1003. The sequence continues at coordinate 2,329 of DATNNK010000327.1, forward strand.
ATCTTCTTCGACAGCTTCAGCTCGCCGCGCGCGGCCTTGTCTTCGTAGCGCGTGTACGCTTCCTCGAACTTGCGTCCCCACTTGTCGTGCAGGTCGGGCACGTCGGCGGGAGAGAAGAGCGTCCAGTCGCCGCCTTCCATCACCCGCTTCATGAAGAGATCCGGTATCCAGTTGGCGGTGTTCATGTCGTGCGTGCGGCGGCGATCGTCGCCGGTGTTCTTTCGGAGCTCGAGGAACTCCTCGATGTCCAGGTGCCAGGTCTCCAGGTAGGAGCAGACCGCACCCTTGCGCTTGCCGCCCTGGTTCACCGCCACCGCGGTGTCGTTGACGACCTTCAGGAACGGCACCACGCCCTGGCTCTTGCCGTTGGTGCCTTTGATGTGGCTCCCGAGCGCGCGCACGTTGGTCCAGTCGTTGCCTAAGCCTCCGGCGAACTTGGAGAGGAGCGCGTTTTC
>DATNNK010000328.1:0-19641 GCA_035601875.1 Casimicrobiaceae bacterium
GCCCACCGCTTCGCCTTGCGCGACCGACCATTGCAGCGGAAGCGCGGCACCCGTTGCGACCAGCCAGCCGCCCAGATTCGCGCACGCCGAGCCTGTCCCCGGATCCTCGACGATCGCGCCGTGCTTGGGAAAGAAAAACCGAGCCAGTATCGACCGCGGTTCGTCCACCGCCCATACGTAGGCCATCGCGCGCGTAACGCCCGCGCCGAGTTGGACGCTGCCGTCGCGCGCCAGCAAAACCGGGTCCGGCGCACATCGGCGAACTGCGTTTGCGCTGGCGAGCGGAATCACCAGTTGCTCACTCCCGGTGTCGACCCACAACGGCGGCGCACCCAGGTCCGACTCCGCCAGCCCGAGCATCGCCGCGAGTTGCTCGCGTGATGCGTCGACCTTGCGCGTCGCCGGCGGCTTCGCTTCCAGCGTCCAGACATCGCCCTGCGCGATCACGGGAATCGTCCCGGCGAGCATCTCCAGCGCCAGCGCATCTCCCGCGCCGGCAAGCGCGCGCACCACGTGCGCGCTTCCCAGCGTCGGATGCCCGGCAAAGGGCATCTCGAAGGTTGGCGTGAAAATCCGCACCCGCGCGTCGGCGACTTGCGAAGGCAGGATGAACGTCGTCTCCGACAAATTGAACTGCAGCGCGAGAGCTTGCATGTCCGCGTCGGAAAGTCCTCGCGCATTCTCGAACACCGCGAGCGGATTGCCTGCGAGCCTTTCTTCGGCAAACACGTTGACGATCCGAAAAGCGAACTCGCGGCTGCCGCTGCTGTCGTTCAAGGGCTATCCGCCAGTAGCGGGGCTCGCGCATCGCTCATGGCGAGCACGTCCGCCGCCAACATTGCGATTGCAGCAGCGGATATGTCCGTGACGTCGATCGCCTCTCCTCCAGAAGCGCTGCCGGCGGAAAAGTGCCGCTGCAGCGAGCGGGTGTAAAGCGGATCGTAATGAAGGCTGAGCAATTCGCCGATGAGCGCATCCCAGTTCTTTTCCGCGGCGAACACTTCCCAACGCTTCAGCACCGCCTTGCCTACCAGCGGCGCCAGCGGCTCCAGTCGTTGCACCAGCGTGACCGGGTCGTCCACGCGAAGGCAGTACTCCTCCTTGATCAGCGCCACCCGTTGCGAGAGCGCCGTGACCAGCGTGACGCTGCGTCCGCGACGCATGCCGCCGAGAAGCGTCTCCGGCAGCTGCAGCTTGCCGATACGTTTGCTCTCCGACTCGACAAACACGACACGCCCCGGGTCGAGCGCACCGAGCGACGCCGCGATAGCGGTCTCGAAGGCTTTTTGCGAGGGCTGCGCGACACCCGGAAATTCGCCCAGCAAGGAGCCGCGGTGACGCGCCATGCCTTCGAGGTCGAGCGTTTGTGCGCCTGCCGCCGCCAGCGCGGCGAGGAGCCGGCTCTTACCCGAGCCGGTAAGGCCGCACAGGACCACGAACCGAAAGCGCGAGGGAAGTGTTTCGAGCTGGCCGACGACGTGTCTGCGATAGGCGCGATATCCGCCGTCGAGCTGCATCGCGCGCCAGCCGACCTCGTTCAAGACATGGGCGAGCGCACGACTGCGCTGGCCGCCGCGCCAGCAGTAGACCAGCGGTTGCCACTCACGCGATTTATCGGCGAGCGCACCGTCCAGCATTGCCGCGATGTTTCGTGCCACCAGCGCGGCACCGAGTCTGCGAGCCTCGAAGGCGGAGCCGACGTACAAGGTGCCGATGCGGGCGCGCTCCTCATCATCGAGCACGGGCAGATTCACCGCTCCGGGAAGATGATCGAGCGCGAACTCCGCGGGGCTACGCACGTCGATGCGCTCGGGAAAGGCCGCGAGCGCATCGACGCTCACCCGCAGTGCGACGGCGTGACGCTCGCTCATCGGGGCTTTCCCGGTTCGCCGAGCAAGGGCTTGAGCTCCCGCCAGACATTGTCGAGCAATCTCGTTTGCGCGGCGAGCACCGGATGGATGCGGTCGGCCTGGAACATGGCATTGTCCTCGGCAAAGCCTTCGAACAGAAAAGGCACCAGCGCCGCCTTGCGCTCGCGGGCAACGTCGGCATAGGTGGTCTCGAAGCGTCGCACGTACGCCGGCCCGTAGTTCGGCGGAAGGCGCAAGCCCACGATCAGCACTCGCGAGCCGCTCTTTTGTGCGGCGGCGACCATCGCGTCGAGGTTCGCCCACATCGCGTCCAGGCTGCCACCGCGCAGGCCGTCGTTGCCGCCTAGCTCGATGACGGTCACAGCGGGATGATGGCGGGCGAGGAGCGCGTCCAGGCGCGCCCTGCCACCCGCGGTGGTGTCGCCGCTGATGCTGGCATTGACGACGCGGTGCGGATAATGCTCGGCGGCGAGGCGTTGCTGCAACAGCGTCGTCCAACCCGCATCCGCAGGGAGTCCATAGCCGGCGGATATGCTGTCGCCCAGCACCAGCACCACCGGCGCGGCGACGGCGCAAGCGCTCGCGGCAAGCGCAACAAAAAGCGCGAGAAAGGCGTGAACGAAGGGACGGTGCCGCATGCATACTCCCGCGAAGGACGGGACATTCTAGTGCACTGAGTCAGAAATTCGCTCGATCGTTCGCGCCGCTCATTGGGCTGTGCGCGGCCGTCGGACCGCGTGGCCCGGCCTCACCGTACCAAAGAGCACCCTTTCGGCCTCGCGCCCTTGCCTGACGGCCGTTTTCATCTGCTCCCTTATCTTCGGCACTTGGCTCAGAACACTACGCGGCGCGCATAGGACCCGCAGGCCGGGTGCGTTTCCTTGGCCCGGTACAATGCTCCCGCTTCCGCAAACCTGGCTTAACTGTTTCACGCCCGGGTTTGCTAATTCCATCCGCGGCCCAACCTTGGCTTCATTGCCCCGAACTCCAGTCCATGCCTTCCACCGTCATTCGTGCCCGCAAGCTCTCCAAGCAGGTCCAGAGCGGCTCGTCGCCGCTGATGATCCTCGACGACGTCAGCTTCGACGTCGATGCCGGCGCGACCGTGGCTATCGTCGGTCCCTCGGGGTCCGGCAAAACCACGCTGCTCGGGCTTCTTGCCGGGCTCGATCGGCCGACCTCGGGTGAAGTGTCGTTCGGCGACACCGCCCTCGATCAGCTCTCCGAAGACGGGCTCGCCGCGCTGAGGCAACGCTGGCTCGGGTTTGTTTTCCAGTCGTTTCAGCTCCTGCCGGCGTTGACGGCGCTGGAGAACGTCATGCTGCCCCTCGAGCTCGCCGGTTCGCTCGATGCCGCGCCGCGAGCGCGCGAGTGGCTGACGCGCGTCGGTCTGGCGGCCCGGGTCGGGCATTACCCCAAGCAGCTCTCGGGCGGTGAGCAGCAGCGCGTCGCGATCGCACGTGCCTTTTCGGGAGAGCCTCGCGTGTTGATGGCCGACGAGCCGACCGGAAATCTCGACGGCGCGACGGGATCCGAAGTCGCCGATCTCATGTTTCGTCTCAACCGCGAGCGCGGCACGACGCTGTTGCTGGTGACGCACGACACGATGCTTGCGTCGAGATGCGGTCGCAGGCTCTCGCTCGCGGGGGGTCGTCTGGTCGAGGATGCCGCGCTGACCGCCGGTCCCCTGTCAGCGCCGAAATCGGCGACGCCGACCGCATGAATACGCTCAGGCTGGCGCTGCGCATGCTCGGTCGTGATTGGCACGCGGGCGAGTTGCGGGTGCTCATTGCCGCGCTGGTGCTGGCGGTGGCGAGCGTCGGCACGGTCGGTTTCTTCACCGACAGGGTCAAGATCGCATTGACCCGGCAGGCGAACCTGCTCCTCGGCGGCGATCTGCTGCTGTCCGCCGACCGTCCGCTGCCCGACGATTACGCGCGAGAGGCGCGAGCGCGCGGTCTCGCCGTTGTCCCGGCGATCAAGTTCAACAGCATGATCCAGGCCGCGACCGGTGGAAGCGCCGACGCGGTGCTGGCTGACGTCAAGGCGGTCGCGGCGGGCTATCCGCTGCGAGGCGCAATAACGCTTGCCGATCCTTCCTTGCCCGAGGGAACCACCGCAGCCGGCATTCCGCCGCCGGGCGAAGCCTGGATCGACGGTCGCCTGGCCGCGAGGCTCAACGTCGGCAAGGGCGGAGCGCTCGCGGTGGGTGACAAGACCCTGACCGTCGGTGCGATCGTGCAGCAGGAGCCGGAAGTCGCAGGCGGCTTGCTGTCGATGGGGCCGAAGCTGCTGATGAATCTTGACGATGTCCCCGCAACCAAGCTGCTGCAGCCGGGCAATCGTGCGTCGTACCGGCTACTCGTGGCGGGCCCCGCCACCGACGCGTTTCGCGACTGGGCCAAGGCGCGGCTCGATCGCGGTCAGCGCCTGGAGTCGATTCGCGATCTGCGGCCCGAAGTCCGGCAGACGCTCGAGCGTGCGGAAAAATTCCTGGCGCTGGCGGCGCTGGTCGCGGTGATGCTCGCCGCGGTGGCGGTCGCGTTGGCCGCGTCGCGATATCTGCGCAGGCACCTCGACGCCGCGGCCATGATGCGCTGCCTCGGGGCGCCGCAGCGGCAGATGCTTGCGCTGTTCGCGCTGCAGTTCCTGGTTCTCGGATTGGCAGCTAGCGTCGTCGGCTGCGTCGTCGCGCTCGGCGGCCAGCAATTACTCGTGATGCTGCTCGGAGCGATGGTCAGCGCCGATCTGCCGCCGCCCGGCCTCGCTCCCGCCGTCGCCGCTGTCGCCACCGGATTGCTGATGCTGCTGGGCTTTGCTTTGCCGCCCTTGTTCGCGCTGTCGAAGGTGCCGCCGCTGCGCGTCCTGCGCCGCGACATCGGCATGCCACGTGCAGGAGGATCGTTCGCGTATATCCTGGGCGCGGCGACGGTGGCGCTGCTGATCGGCTGGCAGGCGCAGGACGTCAAGACCGGTGCCATCATGGTCGGTGGCATCGCGGCGATGCTGATAACCGCGGCAGTGATGGCGGGGTCGATGATCGCGCTCCTGCGGCTGCTTCCGCAGCGCGGATATAGCTGGCGCTATGGCCTTGCCAATCTGCGGCGCAGGCCGCTCGGATCGAGCCTGCAGATCGGCGCCCTCGGTCTGGGGCTGATGTCGCTGCTGCTGCTGACGCTGGTGCGCGGCGATCTGATGCGCAATTGGCGGGCGAGCCTGCCCGCGGACGCTCCGAATGCGTTTCTGGTCAACGTGCTGCCCGACCAGGTGAACGGTGTGCGCGCGATGCTGAAGCGCGAGCTGGGCGTCGATGCTCAATTGTCGCCGATGGTGCGCGGCCGCCTGGTCGCGATCAACGACCAGCCGCTCGATACGACGCGGCTGGCCGACGACGGCGCCCGGCGCCTCGGCGAGCGCGAATTCAACCTCTCGTGGGCCGATACGCCGCCGCGCGGCAACCGCGTCGTCGCCGGCCAATGGTGGAAGCCGGGTGAAAGCGAAGGCGTCTCGCTGGAGGAGGGCATCGCGCAGACGCTGGGTATCAAGCTGGGCGACACGCTGACCTATGACATCGTCGGCAGCCGCGTCAGCGCCAAGGTGACGAGTCTGCGCAAGGTCGATTGGGACAGCTTCCGGGTCAACTTTTTCGCCTTGTTCTCGCCCGGCGTGATCGACGCCATGCCTCGAACGTATATTTCCGCGGTGCGCGTCGGCAGCGGAAGCGGCTGGCTGACTCCCCTGCTGCGCGAATATCCCAACGTGCTGGTGATCGACGTGGGAGCGATCCTGCAGCAGGTGCAGACCATCATCGAGCAGGTGGCGCGCGCAGTCGAGTTCGTCTTCCTCTTCACGCTGCTGGGAGGAGTGCTGGTGCTCGAAGCCGCAATCGCGGCGACGCAGGACGAGCGCCGCCTCGACGCCGCCATTTTGCGCACGCTGGGCGCGAGCCGACGACAGCTCTCGGCAGCGCAGGTGGCGGAATTCGTCGCGCTCGGCGGATTGGCCGGCCTCGTTGCCGCCGCCGGCGCGACCGCGATCGGCTACGTGCTCGCCGATCGCGTGTTCCTGATTCCGTTCGGGTGGAATCCTTGGTTGTGGCTGTTGGGTGTGGTAGGCGGTGCGATCGGTGTCGCCGCCGCCGGCTGGCTCGGTACCCGCGCGACGCTCAAGGTACCTCCGCTCGCCGTGCTGCGGCAATTGGCCTGAGAAAGGCCGTGACTGGCGTCACGCAGGACACTAGGAACGTGCGCCAAGCACCGTCTCCCTGCTCAGCAGCCGGGCGACGGCGCAGAGTGCAATCACGGTGAGCAGTACCGGCGCGAGCGCGCTCTGCAGCCAATCGACGGCCGGTATCGCATCGCCGCGCAACGCACGCGAGAGAAGCGTGTATTGCGCCGAGATTGGTGCCCAGAGCAGCCATGCAGGCTCTCGTTTCTGCGCCATGAGCTGAACGAACGGCAGCATCGTGAAGATGAACAGCAGCACGCCGACGTTGGCCTGGGCCTCTTTCAGCGAGCGGCCGCGCATCCCGACGTAGAGCAGCAACGCGGACAACAGCGCAATCAGCGGCGCCAGGATCCACAGGAATCGCGCAAGCTCGGTTGCGCCAAAAAGAAACGGCACACCGAGCGCAGGCAGCGGCGCGAAATTGAGCGTCAGATAGAAGCCGATCAGCGTCAGCACCACCACCACCGCATCGAAGATGCCGATCGCGGCCCACTTGCCGAGCGCGAGTTGCAGCGGGGTAATCGGAGTGGCGAGCAAGGGCTCAAGTGAGCCGCGCTCGCGCTCTCCGGCGCTCGCGTCGAGCGCCGGAGCCATGCCGCCCATCATCGATGCGAACAGACCATAGAACGCAACCAGGAACAGGATCAACGAGCCGGACTGCTGCGGCGTCGCGAGATCGACATCCTCGATCTTGAGCGGACGGGCGACTTCGGTCGCGATACCGCGCAACAGCAGCCGCTGAGTGCCCCACAGCCGGTTATAGGCGGCGAGCAGCGACTCCGCGGAATTGATCGCCGCGCGCGCGCGATCGCGCGAGCGGTCGTAGACCAGGCGAACAGTGCCGGCCTTGCCGGCCGCGACATCGGTCTCGAACGCCGGGTCGATCCAGAGCGCGACGTCGAGTTCGCCGGCACGAATCTTCGCTTCGTAGTCCGCGGGCGCCGCTTGTATCACGACCTGCGAGCGTTCCAGAAATGCGATTAGCGCCGGCGCGTTTTCGCTTCCCATGACCGGCAGCTTGAGCTCGCGCGCCTTGTCCGTCTGGCTCGCCGTCATGTTGAAAATAAGCACCATGAACACCGGCCCCGCGGCGATCGCCGTCAGCAGAGTGACCAGCATCGCCCGACGGTCGCGAATCGTGTCGAGGACTTCCTTGCCTGCGACGGTAAGGATGCGCGCGGCGCCGCTCATGCAGCCAGGCCTTCTCCGGAGCCAAGCAGGCTCACAAACGCATCCTCGAGCGAGGCACGGCCGGTGCGACTCATCAATTCGACGCCGCTGCCGCTGGCAACCACGCGACCGTGGCCGAGGATCACGACGGTGTCGCACAGCGCGGCGACTTCCTGCATCACGTGGGTCGAGAATAGGATGCACTTGCCTGCCTGACGCAGCCCGCGCAACAGATCACGCAGGCTTCGGATGCTCATGATGTCGAGTCCGTTAGTCGGCTCGTCGAGCAGAATCGTTGCCGGATCGTGCACCAGCGCGCGCGCAATCGCGACCTTCATCCGCTCTCCTTGCGAAAAGCCGTGGGCGCGGCGGTCGGCGAGCGCGGAGAGGCCGAACTGCGTCAGCAAAGTCTCGACGCGCGCGTCGAGAGCGACGCCATCAAGGCCGTGCAGGCGCCCGTAATAGCGTACGTTCTCGCGCGCGGTGAGCCGCGCATAGAGGCCACGCGCGTCCGACAGCACGCCGATGCGACCACGCACCGCGTAACGGTCGCGCACTACGTCGAGCCCGTCGACGGTCGCGCTGCCGGCATCGGGCGCAATTAAGGTCGCCAGCGTGCGCAGCAAAGTCGTCTTGCCGGCGCCGTTGGGGCCAAGCAGGCCGGTGATCTCGCCGTCTTCGGCGCGAAACGTGGCTCCGGCGACCGCCTTTATCTCATGGCGCTTGCCGAAGTGCTTCTCGAGACTGTCGACCTCGATCATTTGGGTTCCAGCAGCGACGAGAACATCGGCGGTCGCTTGCTCGTCGCCAGGTAGTCGAGGCAGGACTGAGGCAGCGTCGCGAAACCAGCGGTGTCGATGAATTTTTCGATCAGCCGCGGCGCGCACGCGTGCGGCGATACGATGTGGCCGTAACCTGCCGCGATGACATGGCGGCTGTCCGAAAGCGATTTGGCAACGAGCTCGCCGTTGGCCGGTGGCGTGACAGGGTCGAGACCGCCGGAGAGGATAAGTGTCGGCACGGCGCTAATGAGCGGCTGGTAGAAGTCCGCAGGCAAGGACGGGCGCGGCCAGCCGTCGCAGGCGGCGAGATTGCGTGCCGCCAATGACGGCGCGCGCAGCGTCGCGAGTAGCCTGTTGCTGTCGCTCGCCGTCACCCGCGGCGCGTCCTCGGCGCATGTCACCGCAAAGTGCAAAGCGAGATTCATGGTTTGCTCGAGATCACCCGCAAGCGGCATCGCGGCAGCCAGCAGCGGCGCAAAATCGCCCGCTTCCGCGCGACCAAGCAGCGGCGGTATGAGGCTCGCGAACTCGGGCGCGTACACCAGCCCGTGCAGCGCCGCAACTACGGAATCGAAGCCAAGCGAAATCTCGCGCAGCGTACCAGTGCGCGGATCGGTGACGCGAACGCGGCGCGACGCGCCGAGCGCGCTCTTGATCTCTCCGAGGGTAGCGTTCAGATTGGGGTACGCGCGTTTGCAATCCGCGTTTTCGGCGCATGCCGCCAGAACGTCAGCGAGCGCTGCCTCGCGCGCGGGCCAGACGTCGAGCGTAGTCCGCATCGCCGGCGGCGCGACGCCGTCGAGCACCATGCTGCGGACGCGCGACGGGTAGCGGCGCACGAATTCCTGCGCGACGCGAGTGCCGTAGGAACCGCCCCAAAGATTGATGCGTTGGTAGCCCAGCGCCGCGCGAACCGCATCGACATCGGCGACGATTTCCGGGGTGATATAGCGCGAGACGTCGACATTGTCCGGCGCGCGCAGTTCGCGCAGCTCGGCGAGGCATCGCTGCGCGGCGGTCGCAGCCAGATCGGCATCGATCAGCTCATCGAAGGGGTCGCGCGGCGCAAAAGCAGCGCATTTCAGCGGCGCCGATTTGCCGGCACCGCGTGGATCGATGAGCACGATGTCGCGCGTGCGGCGCACACCGGCCAGCGCGCCCGCAACGGGAACGAGCGCCTCGGCCGACTGACCGGGTCCGCCGGCGAGCATAAACAACGGGTCCGCATCGGGACTGAGCGTGTTGGCGGGTAGAATCGCAACGAACAGCGCCAGCGTGCGGCCGTCGGGCCTCGCCCGGTCCTCGGGCACATTGACAGTGGCGCACTGTGCGGCCGACGCGAGCTTGGCCAATCGGCACTCGTGCGGTGCGACGCTCCGAGTCACCGCCCTGTCGCTGCAGCCGCCGAGCAACAGCACAAGAACCGATGCAGCGCAGGCGTGCCGATGAATCGCGCTCGGCATCGAGACGGACCATTTCACCATGCGCGGAATGGTAGCAGAGGCGCAGGCAGGCGCTCGGCGGGTCCCTGCACACTTCCCGTGTCATGCAGCCGCCCGGTGGACACGCCGCAACCCCGTTCCTATACTCCGCCATCGCAATCTCTTTTCCTGCTATGGCGAAGCATCCGCTCGAGCCCGGCATCGTCACCGATTTCAGCGATCGACTGACCTACGCGGGATACCTGCACCTCGACACGCTGCTGTCGTCGCAGCGACCGCTTTCGGGGACGCCGTCAGCCGCGCCGCGGCACGACGAAATGCTGTTCATCATTCAGCACCAGGTTTCCGAGCTGTGGATGAAGCTGATGCTGCACGAGCTCAAGGCGGCGATCGGCTTTGTCCGTGTCGACCAGCTCGATGCCAGCTTCAAAACGCTGTCGCGGGTCAAGTTGATCCAGAAGCAGTTGTTCGAGCAGTGGTCGGTCCTGGAGACGCTGACGCCTTCCGAATACGAAGGATTCCGCTCGACGCTAGGAAGCTCGTCGGGCTTCCAGTCGGCGCAGTATCGGGCCATCGAGTTCCTGCTCGGCAACAAGCATCGCGCGCTGCTCGATGTCTTCCGCTACGATCCCGCCATTCACGCCGAGCTCGGCGCGCTGCTCGAAGCGCCATCGCTCTACGACGAATTCCTGCGCCATCTCTCGCGACGCGGCTTGGCCGTACCCGCGGCCTGCGTCGAACGCGACTGGTCGCAACCACACCAGCGCAACGCCGAGCTGGTGCAGGTGTTCAAGCTCATCTACGACCAGCCGCAAAAGTACTGGGATGCATATGAAATGGCGGAGAAGCTGGTCGATGTCGAGGAGAGCTTCCAGCTCTGGCGCTTTCGCCATCTCAAGACGGTCGAGCGTATCATCGGCCACAAGCCCGGAACCGGCGGATCGTCGGGGGTGAATTTCCTGAAGAACGTGCTCGATCACACCTTTTTTCCCGAGCTCATCGACGTACGCACCGTGATCGGCGCCCGATGAACGCCAACGTGGAAACTCCGGCCCGGATCGTTCACGCCGTTGCCGCGCTCGGTCCGGGCAACTTGACTGCGGAGGGCATCCGGCAGCATATCGCACCGCTTTTTTCGCGCGTGCTCGGCGCCAACCGCAACTGCGCTTACCTCGCCAATCACTCGCTGGGCCGGCCGCTCGATGCCACCGCCGACGACCTCGCGCAGGCGATCGGCCTTTGGCAGTCGAAGCTGGGCGATGCCTGGGACGACTGGTTGGCCGAGATCGGCGACTATCGCGCGCGCCTTGCGCAACTGCTCGGCGCCCCGCGCGCGGATTGCGTCGTACCGAAGACGAGTGCGGGGCAGGGCCTGCGGGCGATCCTGAATACCTACGACAAGGTTCCGCGCGTGGTCGCGACGCGCGGCGAGTTCGATTCGATCGATCTGATTCTGCGGCAGTACGCGCGCCGCGGCCGGATTGCGCTCCATCTTGTCGAGGCGCGAGATTCGGGCCTGTTCGACGTTGCCGATCTGCTGGCGGCGGTCAGGCAGGCGGATCTGGTGGTCGTTTCGCAGGTCTTGTTCCATACCGGCCAGGTGCTGCCCGAGCTTCCGATGCTCTTTGCTGCGGCGCACGCTGCAGGCGCGCGCGTACTCATCGACGTTTATCATTCGGTGGGCGTGTTCCCGGTCGATGTCGTCGCGCTGGATGCCGACTTCGCAATCGGCGCCTCGTACAAATATCTGCGCGGCGGGCCGGGCGCGGGCTACCTTTATCTCCATCCGCGACATCTCGACGGCAGCCTGTCGACGCTCGACGTCGGCTGGTTCGCGAAAAAAGATCATTTCGCGTACGAGCGGCCGGACCCGCCGCAATTCGGAGAAGGCGGCGACGCGTTTCTGGAATCGACGCCACCGGTGATGACCTGCTACCAGGCGCGCGCCGGTCAAGTCTTTACCGAGGCGATCGGCGTGCAGCGCCTGCGCGATTATTCGCTCGCGCAGCAGCGGCGGCTGGTCTCGGCCCTTGCCGAGCGCGGCATCGGCGCCACCGGTGGCAGCGCTGATTATGGCGCTTTTGTCGTCGTCACCTGCGAGGGTGATGATGCGTCTCGCGCCGCGCGTCGCGGCGTCGAAGCCTTGGCCGCGCGCGGAGTCATCGCCGACGCGCGCGGTGCCCGCATCCGTCTTTGCCCCGATGTATTGACGACGACCGACGAGCTCGACCTCGCGGCGAGGGCCGTCGCGGAGGCGATTCCACCGCGACAACAGGATGGCTAGCCTGGATGGGTGATGACTCGCACCAGGCTCAGCACCGCAGCGGCAAGGATCGCGGCGCCAAGTAGTCCGGCGACAATGACGTGCAAGGGCTTGATCGATGTCGCGTCGCGTTCGCCGGCCGCCTTTTTGCGGATGCCGAGGAAGCTCGCGAACACCGCCGCCAGCACGCGCAAAAAACCGGCCCGCGGCGGCTCGTCCGGGGCCCTGACCGGCGGCGGAATGGAACCAGGCTGCGACATGGGGAAGTAACGTACGTACTGAGGTCCTGAGGGCTTCGAGACTATCGATCCTAGCATGCTGCCGCTTGCGGCTCGGCCGACATCGGAGAAGGGCTCGGGCCCACGCATCCGGTACCGGCGCCGGCCCGTATATGGGGTGCAGCCGCACGCGCTGCTTCAACGTTGAATGGGAGAACCGATGAAAGCATTGCTCCGCAGTTTGGCAATACCGGCCGTGCTTGTGGCGACGCTGCTGCTGGGCGCCTGTCAGGACATGGGCATGAAGCCGATGCAGCAGAAGTCGCTTTACGACCGGCTCGGGGGTCAGGGCGCCATCACCGCCGTAGTCGACGATTTCGTCGGTAATGTCGCCGCCGACAACCGTATCAACAAATTCTTTGCCAAGACCGATATACCGCGCCTGAAACGGCTGCTGGTCGAGCAGATCTGCGCCGGCACCGGCGGGCCGTGCACCTATACCGGCCGCGACATGAAGTCGGCGCATGCCGGCATGGGCATCACCGACGCGCAGTTCAACGCGCTGGTCGAGGACCTCGTCAAGTCGCTGGACAAGTTCAAGGTACCGGAAAAGGAAAAAGGCGAGTTGCTCGGTATTCTCGGGCCGATGAAGCCTTCGATCGTCGGCCAGTAAACGGCAGCTTGCGAAGCGCGCTGCGGGCGGTCTCAATGCCGCCCGGAGTTCTTCTGGTGTTCATTCAAGAATCAGGCATTTAGCGGCAAATTTGGCTTGAAATCGCCCCGTGGCGCCCCATTTGCGAAGTAAAGTTCGGGTAGCCGAGGGGCACCATGCGTTTCGACAAGCTGACGACCAAGTTTCAACAGGCCATTGCCGATGCCCAGAGCATGGCACTGGCCGCCGACAACGGCTATATCGAGCCGCAGCATCTGCTTTTAAGCTTGCTCAGTCAGGAAGACAGCGGCACCGCTTCGCTCCTCTCCCGTGCCGGCGTCAACGTCGCGCCGCTCACGACTGCGCTCACCAAAGCCATCGATCGTTTGCCCAAGGTCGAAGGCCAGGGCGGCGAAATCAGCGCCTCGCGCGAGCTGACCAATCTGCTCAATCTCACCGACAAGATCGCGACCAAGCGCGGCGACCAGTTCATTGCCAGCGAGATATTTCTGCTCGCGCTCGCCGACGACAAGGGCGACACCGGCAGGTTGCTCAAGGAATACGGCCTGACCAAGAAGGCGCTGGAGTCGGCAATCGAAGCCGTGCGTGGTGGCGCCGCCATCGATTCGCCGGAAGCCGAAGGCCAGCGCGAGGCACTCAAGAAGTACACCGTCGACCTCACCGAGCGCGCGCGTCAGGGCAAGCTCGACCCGGTCATCGGCCGCGACGACGAGATCCGCCGCACCATCCAGATCCTTCAGCGTCGCACCAAGAACAACCCGGTGCTGATCGGCGAGCCCGGCGTGGGCAAGACCGCGATCGTCGAAGGGCTCGCGCAGCGCATCGTCAACGGCGAAGTGCCGGAGACGCTCAAGAACAAGCGTGTGCTTTCGCTCGACATGGCGATGCTGCTCGCGGGCGCCAAGTATCGCGGCGAGTTCGAAGAGAGGTTGAAGGCGGTATTGAAGGACATCGCTGCCGACGAAGGTCGCACCATCGTGTTCATCGATGAGCTGCATACCATGGTCGGCGCCGGCAAGGCAGAAGGCGCGATCGATGCCGGCAACATGTTGAAGCCGGCGCTCGCTCGCGGAGAGCTGCACTGCGTCGGCGCGACCACGCTCGACGAATACCGTAAGTACATCGAAAAGGACGCCGCGCTCGAGCGGCGCTTCCAGAAAGTGCTGGTCGATGAGCCGTCAGTGGAATCGACCATTGCCATTCTTCGCGGATTGCAGGAGCGCTATGAGATTCACCACGGCGTAGAAATCACCGATCCGGCGATCGTTGCCGCGGCCGAGCTCTCGCACCGCTATATCACCGACCGGTTTCTTCCCGACAAGGCCATCGACCTGATAGACGAAGCGGCCGCGCGCATCAAGATGGAGATCGACTCCAAGCCGGAGGCAATGGACCGACTCGATCGCAGGCTGATCCAGCTCAAGATCGAGCGCGAGGCGGTGAAGAAGGAAAAAGACGCGGCGTCGAAAAAGCGCCTCGAGCTGATCGAGCAGGAGATCTCGAAGCTCGAGCGGGAGTACGCGGACCTCGACGAGGTGTGGCGCGCGGAAAAGGCCCAGGTTGCGGGCACGCAGCACATCAAGGAGGAAATCGACAAGATCAAGCTCGCCATGGAGGACGCCAAGCGCAAGGGCGACTGGCAGGCGATGTCCGAGCTGCAATACGGCAAGCTTCCCCAGCTGGAAGCGCAGCTCAAGAAGGCCGACACCAAGCTCGCTGCCGAGCAGAAGAAAAAGCCGAAGCTTTTGCGCACTCAGGTCGGGGCTGAGGAAATCGCCGAGGTGGTGTCGCGGGCGACCGGGATTCCGGTGTCCCGGATGATGCAGGGCGAGCGCGAAAAGCTGATGCACATGGAAGACGCGCTCCACCAGCGCGTCGTCGGCCAGGACGAGGCGGTGCGGCTGGTGTCCGACGCGATCCGACGCTCGCGCGCGGGCCTTTCCGATCCCAACCGGCCGTATGGCTCGTTTCTGTTTCTGGGGCCGACCGGAGTGGGCAAGACCGAGCTATGCAAGGCGCTGGCGGAGTTTTTATTCGACAGCGAGTCGCATCTGATCCGGATCGACATGTCCGAGTTCATGGAAAAACATTCGGTCGCGCGGCTGATCGGCGCGCCGCCGGGTTATGTGGGATACGAAGAAGGCGGCTATCTGACCGAAGCGGTACGCCGCAAGCCGTACAGCGTCATCCTGCTGGACGAAGTCGAGAAAGCGCATCCCGATGTCTTCAACGTCTTGCTGCAGGTGCTCGACGACGGGCGCATGACCGACGGTCAGGGCCGCACGGTCGATTTCAAGAACACGGTAATCGTAATGACCTCGAACCTCGGATCGCAAATGATCCAACAGATGTCAGGCGACGATTATGGGGTCATCAAGCTGGCGGTCATGGCCGAGGTCAAGGCCCAGTTTCGACCGGAGTTCGTCAACCGCATCGATGAGATCGTGGTTTTCCATGCGCTGTCGGAAGAGAACATCGAAGCGATCGCCAAGATCCAGTTGAAGGGCCTTCAGGCGCGGCTCTCCAAACTCGACATCTCACTGGAGCTGACGCCGGAAGCGCTGGCCGCGATTGCCAACGTCGGCTTCGACCCGGTCTTTGGCGCGCGTCCGCTGAAGCGTGCGATCCAGCAGGAGATCGAGAATCCGCTGGCCAAGGAAATCCTCGGCGGCAGGTTCGTCGCCGGCGATTCCGTGCACGTCTCGTACAAGAACGGCAAGATGGTGTTCACCAAGCGTTGACGCAGAGGTAGCTCTGACCGAACGCCGGCGCAGGTCGAGGCGCGCAAAGCGCGCCCCGAGCCGCCGCGCGGTGAGACGTCTGGCTTCAGTAGTAGGGAACGAACCCAAACGACCTTGCTGCCGCCCGCCGGCCGAGAACGGCGGCAAGTTTTCGCGCCATCCAGGCCCGAACGCCTTCGCGACAATCGGCGGTCGCCAGCAGCCCGAAGCGCGAGTCCTCCTCGGCCGCGATGATCGTCCGGCCGCTGCGATCGATCTCGAAGCGCATCCCGGGCACCAGGACGATGTCGCGCGGATCGTTTTCCATGGTTATCCAGAGGCAGCCGCTTTCAACCGCGATCACCGTACCTTCGGCGTCGTCGAGCTGCAGCGTGCTTCGGCCGGGAAGAAACCGCCTTGGTGACAGCACCGGGGAAAAATCGAATGGCATGATCGGCTCCTTAAGGTATGCGTATAATGCATGCTTAACGGCTCACCAAACTGTGTCGCTGCGCGTGCATGGAGTGGAGTATCGGCGCAGTGCAGCTGCAGGACAAACGAAATATATGCATAGGACGCATGCGGATTAGGAATGCCAAAACAAGACTCTCCCGCCAGGCGCCTGCCCGCGCTCGATCTGCTCAAGGGATTCGACGCGGCAGCTCGTCACTTGAGCTTCACCCGCGCCGGCGAAGAATTGTTTCTGACCCAGTCGGCGCTGTCGCGCCAGATGCAGACGCTCGAAGAACAGCTCGGCGTGCCTTTGTTCGAGCGCAGGCATCGCGCGCTTCGATTGACCGAAGCGGGTCAGGTGTTGCAGCTCGCGGCGAAGACAGTGCTCGATGAGCTGACCCATGCGGTGGCCAAGATTCGCCGCGAGCGGTCGGCAGTGCCGCTGACGATTTCGACCGGGATTCCGTTTGCCTCCTTGTGGCTGCTACCCCGGCTGCCGCGGTTCCGCGAACGGCATCCGGACATCGATGTGTTCATCTCCGCCGACAATCGGATGCTCGATCTCGATCGGGAGCGCATCGACCTCGCCGTGCGCTATTGCCCGGAGTCGCTCGCGCCGCGCGATGCGCACCGGTTGTTTGGCGAGCGACTGCAGCCGGTTTGCAGTCCGGCGTTGGCATCCGATCCGGCACGCCCGCTGAAGAAGCCCGAAGACCTCGCCCGCCACGTGCTGCTCAACCTCGACGCTGATCGCGGAAGATATCCCTGGCTCAACTGGGCGCAATGGTTCGCCGCGATCGGCGTTCCCGAGCCAAGACCGGCCGGCAGCGTCCGCTTTAACCAATACGACTTGCTGGTTCAGGCCGCCATCGACGGGCAGGGCGTAGCGCTCGGCCGCAGTCCGCTGATCGATCATCTGGTCGCGCAAGGCAAGTTGGTGGCGCCATTCCGTCGCAAGCATGCAACAAGCCGCGCCTATTTCGTCGTCCGCGCGACGCAAGCCGCGCGGCGTCCGGAAGCGCAGGCATTCGTCGACTGGCTGCACGAGGAGGCACGCGAGGAAACAGGGGAACCGGCTGAAGCGATGGTTCCGGTGCCGCGGCATCGGAAGGCGCCGGCGCGGAAGAAAAAGTGAGCGGGCACGCATCGCTCGCGCCGTCTCGCTGGGTGGTGCGTTTTTCAAGCTTGGTCGCGGACGGCGCCAGGGTGCTCGATGTTGCGTGCGGCCAGGGACGCCACAGCCGATGGTTTGCTGCGCGCGGCTGTCGCGTGGTGGCGGTTGACCGTGACACGGCCGCGCTTGACCAACTCGCATCGGTCGCCGGCGTCACCGCGGTCAGCGCGGACCTGGAAGCGCATCCGTGGCCATTCGAGAGAGAGAAATTCGACGCCATCATCGTTACGCATTACCTGCATCGCGCGCTGTTTCCAAGTCTCCTGGATGCGCTCGCCGATGATGGCGTGTTGGTTTACGAGACGTTTGCGCGTGGCAACGAGGCATACGGCAAGCCGTCGAATCCGGACTTCCTTTTGACCGAGGGCGAGCTGCTCACCATCATCGGTCGTTCGCTGATCGTGGTTGCGTTCGAACAGGGTCGTATCGAATCTGAACCGCCGGCTGTCGTGCAGCGACTGGCGGCGCTCGGCCGTCGCCGTTCGTGGCCACCACCGCTTCCTACCTGAGCGTTTCTAGCGCCGGATACGAGCGCGATCGAGAGCAAGCCGCACCGCGCCCGGGCCCGGCGATTGGGGTAAAATGGCTTTTTTTCCGGGTTTGAATCGATGTTGAAGGGAAGTCTCGTCGCCATTGCGACGCCGATGCAGCCGGGAGGCGAGCTCGATCTGTCCGGCCTGCGCAAGCTGATCGATTTCCACATTGCCAACGGCACCGCCGGCATCGTCATCGTTGGCACGACGGGTGAGTCGCCCACCGTCGACTTCGAAGAACATTGCCTGCTGATCAAGACTGCGGTCGAATCCGCCAAAGGCCGCATCCCGATCATCGCGGGGACCGGCTCGAACTCGACCGCCGAGGCGATCGAGCAGACCGAGTACGCAAAAAAAGTGGGCGCATCGTATTGCCTGTCGGTTGTACCCTACTACAACAAGCCATCCCAGGAAGGTCTGTACCTTCACTTCAAGACCATTGCCGAGAAAGTCGAGTTGCCGCTTCTCCTCTACAACGTTCCCGGACGGACCACGGCCGATCTGGGAACCGACACGGTGCTCCGCCTGGCGGAACTCCCTGGCGTCGTCGGCATCAAGGACGCGACGTCGGACTTGGTGCGCCACGTCGAGCTGATGCGGCGCCTGCCCAAGGCAAAATCGTTTACATTACTCTCCGGCAATGACGACACCGCGCTCGCCTATATGCTGCTCGGCGGCCACGGCGTCATTTCGGTCACTGCTAACGTGGCGCCACGAGCGATGGCAAAGATGTGCGACGCCGCGCTGAGCGGAAGGCTGGAGGAGGCCCGTTCGGCGAACGCGACGCTCATGCCCTTGCATACCAAACTGTTTGTCGAGGCCAATCCGATTCCCGTCAAGTGGGCAATGGCCGCAATGGGCCTTATCGGTGGCACGCTGCGGTTGCCGCTTACGCCGCTGGCCGCGTCGTACCATAACATCGTGCGGACAGCGCTGCGTGAGGCGGGCTGCCTGTGAAAGATTTGCGGAGGAATCGAATGCTGAGTAAAGAATTACTGCATCGCGTGCCTCGCCTGGTGATGTCCGGCATCGTTGCCGCCGCATTGCTTGCGGGCTGCGAGTCCATGACCGTGTCACTGGGCAAGAAAATCGACTATAAGTCCGCCGGGAGCGCGCCCGTACTCGAAGTGCCCCCCGATCTCACCACGCCGTCGTACGACGACCGCTATCAGGTAACCACTGCGTCGGGCGTCGCCGCCGCGCGTGCGGCGGGCAAGCCAACCGAGATTCTGCCGGTAAGTTCGGACGCGCGCCTTGCGCGATCGGGCAGCGAGCGCTGGCTGGTCGTGAAGACGACGCAGGAGGCGGCGTGGGCGACATTGCGCGACTTCTGGACCAAGAACGGGTTTGTGATCGCCGTCGAGCAACCCACTCTTGGCATCATGGAAACCGATTGGGCCGAGAATCGCGCCGACGTGCCGAAGGATTTCCTTCAGCAATTCAGCAGCAAGTATGTGAGCTTCGCCAACGATAGTTACAAGCGCGACAAGTTTCGCAGCCGAATCGAGCGCGGCACGGAGCCAGGCACAGTCGAGATCTTCATCAGCCATCGCGGCGCGGCGCAATTGCCGACCAAGCTTTCGCAAGGCGTGGGTGAAGACTGGAGCTGGACGCTGGTGCCTCCGAATCCCGAGCTCGAGGCCGAGTTTCTGGAGCGCCTGATGCTCGCCTTCGGCACGCCGGCGCCGCAGGCTGCGCAAGCGCTGGCGGCCATGACCAATGCACCCGATCGCGCGCGAATCGAAAAGAGCGGCAACGGCCTCTCGCAGTTGATCGTCGACGATGCATTCGACCGCGCGTGGCGCCGCGTTGGACTCGCGCTCGATCGCACCGGCTTCACCGTCGTCGATCGCGACCGTTCGAAAGGACTGTATTTTGTTCGCTATTCGGATCCAGACCTTGCCAAGAAAAAACAAGAAGGTTGGCTGGCCGACACGCTTACCAAGCTTCAGTTCTGGAAGACCGATAAAGCGGAAAAGCCGGAACAATATCGGGTAGTGGTAACGCAGGCCGATCCTCACAGCCTGGTGACGGTGCAGGATCCCGCGGGCGTCGCGGACCGTTCGCAGAGCGGCGAGAAGATCCTCGCGTTGCTCAAGGATCAGCTCAAGTAGC
>DATNNK010000329.1:0-3784 GCA_035601875.1 Casimicrobiaceae bacterium
GGGCAAGACCCTGGTGCCGCACGGCATGGCGGTGGTCCTCAACAACCCCTCGGTATGGCGCTATACCGCGCCGTGTTCACCGCAGCGCCACCTGCACGGCGCAGCGTGCCTGGGTGCCGAAACGCGCGATGCCCTGCCCCAAGACGCGGGCGAGGCGCTGGCCGGGCGTGTTGTCGAGATGATGCGGGCCACGGGAATGCCGAACGGGCTTTCGGATCTGGGCTTCACCCTCGCCGATGTCGATGCGCTGGCAACCGGATCGGAGCCGCAATACCGGGTGATCCGAAACGCCCCTAAGGAGGTTTCGCGAGAGGACCTGAAGCAGCTGTTCCGTGCGGCGATGCGCTATTGGTAACGGAGGGTAGCTTTAGGGTAGCTAAGAGGTCATTGACATCGGTTTGGCACGCTGCTGTCGGCGTGCGCGCCATCGGGCGCTGCGCTGTCGGCATTCGCACCGTCGGCGACGAATCTGACCCGATCGAGCGGCAGCCGGACGGTGAAACGGCTACCTTTTCCCGTCTCGCTGTCGATGATCAATTCACCCTGATGCCGGATCAGCACGTGCTTGACGATCGCGAGCCCCAGCCCCGTGCCCCCGGTAGCCCGAGAGCGGCTTCGATCGACGCGGTAGAAACGCTCGGTGAGCCGCGGTAGGTGTTCCGATGCGATGCCGATCCCGCTGTCCGCGACCGTGAATTCACCGCCGTCCTCGGTGATCCGCCACTCGAGCGCGATGCGCCCGCCCTCGGGTGTGTAGCGCACGGCGTTGCTGAGCAGATTGCCGAATGCGCTTGCCAGCTCTTCGCGGCTTCCGAGCAGCGTCGCCGCATCGCGGATGGTCAGTGTGATTTGGTGGCGGCCGCCGGAAAGCGCTTTGGCGTCCGACGATACCGCCAGCAGCAAGGGCACGACCGCGAACTCGCTCTCGTTCACCAGACTCTGCTCGCTTTCGAGCGCGGAGAGAGTCAGCAGATCCTCGACCAGCCTCTGCATGCTGTTCGCCTGCTCGCGCATCAGCGCCAGGCAACGCTGGCGCTGTCGCTCGTCCATCTCGACGTCGGTCAGAGTCTCGATGAATCCCCCGAGCACCGTCAGCGGGGTCTTGAGCTCGTGCGAAACGTTGGCGATGAAATCACGCCGGACGCGGGCCACCGCCTCGAGGCGGGTAATGTCGCGGCTCATCAGCAGTTTTTCTTCGACGCCGAAAGGCACGATCTGCAGCGACAGCGTCAAGGCGCCTTCACGCGTGGACTGGATGACCACCGGCTCGCTGAAGTCGCCCGCGGCAAGGTAGTGCACGAACGCCGGGTGACGCACGAGATTGACGATAGGCGCGCCACGGTCGTGCTTGAGGTCGAGGCCCAGATGCGCTTTGGCGCGGGGATTCACCCATTCGATGCGGTCGTTGGCATCGAGCACCACCACGCCTTCCGGCAGTGCCTTGGCGCCACTGACGAAGCGGTCGAGGGCGAGTCGCAGGTCGCGCTGCCGGGCCGAGCGCAGCCGCACGCGATGATAAAGCGCGGCATAGGCAAGCGCCCAGGTACCGCGGCCCTCGGGCACCGGCACTTCGATCGGACCCGACGCCCATCGAGTCAGCGCGTCGAGTTGCAACAGATTCCAGACGATGATCGCCAGCGCGCCCACGGCGACCACGGCCAGTGCGGCAGTCATGCTGTCGATCAGGTACGCGGCAAGCGCAAGCGCCGCGACCATGGCTGGCGCCATCAGACCGCGCAGCCAGACGGGATTCACGTTGACCGCGTCATGGGTTGACGGTTGAGCAAGGAGGTCACGCCACTATTCTTGCGCCGCAAGCCGATATCCGCTCCCGCGAACGGTCTCGAGCATCCGCGCTATTCCGTGTGGCTCGAGCGC
Organism: Casimicrobiaceae bacterium; assembly: GCA_035601875.1. Lineage (GTDB taxonomy): Bacteria > Pseudomonadota > Gammaproteobacteria > Burkholderiales > Casimicrobiaceae > PALSA-1003. The sequence continues at coordinate 1,879 of DATNNK010000329.1, forward strand.
GCGCCGCAAACGCCGTATGTGAACGTCGATCGTCCGCTCCTCGATGTAGACGTGATCGCCCCAGACCTGGTCGAGCAGGTGAGTACGGCTGTGCACGCGCTCCGGACGGGCCATGAAGAACTTGAGCAGCCGGAATTCGGTTGGGCCCAGCTCGACCGGCGACCCACCGGCAGCGACCCGATGCGTGATCGGGTCCAGCGTCAAAGCGCCGACGGTCAGCGTCACCTGCGCCGACTCCGGCGCCCGGCGGCGCAATACGGTCTTGATTCGCGCCTTGAGCTCGCGCGGCGAAAACGGCTTGGTCACGTAATCGTCGACCCAAGCCTCGAGCCCCAAGATTCGATCAGCTTCGTCGCCGCGTGCGGTCACCATGATGATCGGCAGCTCTCGCGTACGCGCGTCGCCGCGCAGGGTCCGCGCAAACGCGAGGCCCGATTGTCCGGGCAGCATCCAGTCGAGAAGAATCAGGTCCGGCAACGCGGCATTGATCTGCGCTTGCGCGCTCTCCGCGTCGGCGACGGTGTGAACGGTAAAGCCCGCGTCCTCGAGGTTCAGGCGCAGCAATTCCTGGATCGCGGGCTCGTCCTCGACGACCAGGATCGACGTGCTCATGGCCGCCGTCCGGGTCTCATCGCCGCTTCCTGATCGACACCCTGAGCGAGCTCACTCTTCGACCTCGGCGCGGATCTGCTCCGCGGAAGCGTGACGCACATCCTTGCCCTTGACCACATGGACGACGTTCTCGGCGATGTTCTTGGCATGGTCGCCGATGCGTTCGATCGACTTGGCGATGAAAACGATCTCCAGCGCCGGCGTGATGGTACGCGGGTCTTCCATCATGTAGCTGATCAATTGGCGCAGAATCGACAGGAACGCGGCATCGATCGCCTCGTCGGCGCTGATGACCTGGGCGGCGGCTTTGACGTCGAGACGGGCAAAGGCGTCGAGCGCGAGCTGGAGGTTGTCCTCGGCAAGCTCGGCGGCGCGGGTGATCTCGTGGAAGCGTACATTGGACAGCCGTTCGGGACGCTGCATCTGTTGCGCCTTGTAGGCGATTTTCTTGATCTCGTCGCCGATCCGCTCCAGCTCGTTGACGACCTTGACCACCGTCAGCACCATTCTCAGATCGATCGCCGCAGGCTGCCTCTTGGCGATGATCTGGCTGCACTGCTGATCGAGATCGACCTGCATCTGATTGATCGCCAGCTCGTCGGCGGCGACCGCGTCGATCAGATCGACGTCGGACGACTTGAGCGCCGCGATGGCGCGCGCAATCTGCGTCTCGACCAGGCCGCCCATCGACAGCACGCCGGAGCGTATGCCTTCCATTTCGACATCGAACTGCTTAGAAGTGTGTTCGTTCACGCTTAGGCTCCGTGGTGATTCCCGAGGCGGCATCAGCCGAAGCGGCCGGTGATGTAATCCTCGGTTTCCTTGCGTTTGGGCTTGAGGAAGATCTCGTCGGTGGCGCTGAATTCGATCAGCTCGCCCAAGTACATGTAGGCCGTAAAGTCCGAGACCCGCGCCGCCTGCTGCATATTATGGGTGACGATCGCGATGGTGTAGTCGGTCTTGAGCTCGCTGATCAGCTCCTCGATCTTTGCGGTCGAGATCGGATCCAGCGCCGATGTCGGCTCGTCGAGCAGCAACACTTCAGGCTTTACCGCGACCGCACGGGCGATGCACAGCCGCTGTTGTTGGCCGCCGGAAAGCGCCATCCCACTCTGCTTGAGCTTGTCCTTCGCTTCCTGCCACATGGCTGCCTTGATCAGCGCCCATTCGACGCGCTCGTCCATCTGTCGCTGGCTCAAGGTTTCGTACAGCCTAACGCCAAACGCGATGTTGTCATAGATCGACATCGGAAACGGCGTCGGCTTCTGAAATACCATGCCCACCCGCGCCCGCA
>DATNNK010000330.1:0-2054 GCA_035601875.1 Casimicrobiaceae bacterium
ATGATCGTGCGCGACAAGGTGCTGGTGATGGCGCCGTTGATGACGTCAGGAACCGTAGCCTTGCGCATCTTGCGGAAGTTCTCCCGAATCCGGTCGGCGATCACTACCGATTCGTTGACCGAATAACCGAGGACCGCAAGGATTGCAGCCAGCACTGGCAGTGAAAACTCCCATTGAAAGACCGCGAAGAAGCCGAGGATGATCACTACGTCGTGCAGATTGGCTGCGATCGCCGACACCGCGAAGCGCCATTCGAATCGAAGCGCGAGATAGGCGACGATGCCGATGCTCACCAGCAACAAGGCGAGGGCGCCGTTTTCGTAAAGCTCCTTGCCGACCTGAGGGCCGACAAATTCCACCCGCTGTTGACTCACGGTCGCATCGTCGGCCTTGAGCTCGGTCATGACCCGCTCGGAGAGTTGCGCGCTCGAAAGTCCCTCCTTGAGCGGCAGGCGGATGAGCGCGCTGTTGGAGCTGCCGAAGCTCTGCACCGCGAATTCGCCCAGATTCATCTTGTCGATCACGTTGCGGACGCGCGCGAGGTCGGCGGGATGGCTGTACGCGATCTCGATGACCGTTCCGCCGCGGAAATCGACCCCCAGGCTGAGGCCGCGCGTGACCAGGAACAACACGGCAAGCAGGAAAGTGACCAACGAAATCACGTTGAACACCAGCGCGTGCTTCATGAACGGGATGACGGTGCGTATGCGGAAGAATTCCATGCCGATTCTCTGTCCCGGTCAGCGACCAAGGTCTCGACCGCAGGCCGAGGGTTCCATCGTGTGTGTCATTGGCCCGCTGCCTTCGCCGCGGCCGGTTTCCAGACCTGACCGATCGAAATCCTGTCGAGCTTCTTGCGGCCCCCGTAGACCAGCGCCACCAGCCCGCGCGAGACAAACACCGCGGAGAACATCGACGTCAATATTCCCAGGCAGTGGACCACGGCGAAGCCGCGCACCGGGCCGCTGCCGAAAATGAGCAGCGCAAGGCCGGCGATGAGCGTGGTCACGTTGGAGTCGAGAATCGTACCCCAAGCCCGCTCGTAGCCGGCCTTTATCGCCGCGTGCGGCGTGTCGCCCCAGCGCAACTCTTCTCGAATGCGCTCGTTGATCAGAACGTTGGCGTCGATGGCCATGCCGAGAGTCAGTGCGACCGCCGCGATGCCGGGCAGCGTCAAGGTGGCCTGCAGCATCGACAGGATCGCGATCAACAAGAGCAGGTTGACCACCAGCGAGATGGTCGAAATGATGCCCATCAGTCCGTAATAGACGCAGATGAAGACCGAAAGCACGATGAATCCGTAGAGCACCGAGTCGAAGCCCTTCTGGATATTTTCCGCGCCGAGCGAAGGCCCCACCGTCCGCTCTTCGACGATTTCCATCGGTGCCGCCAGCGCTCCGGCGCGCATCAGCAACGCGATATCGTTCGCTTCGCGCGTGTTCATCTTGCCGCTGATCTGCACCCGGCCGCCGCCGATTTCCTCCCGAATCACCGGGGCTGTGATGACCTCGGCTTTGCCCTTTTCGACCAGCACGATGGCCATCCGCTTGCCGACGTTCTCGCGCGTGAGCTCCTTGAAAATGCGCGCGCCGGTAGCATCGAGATTGATGTGCACCGCCGGTTCATTGGTGCGTCCGTCGAATCCCGGCTGCGCGTCGTTGATGCGATCACCGGTCAGCACCACCTGGCGCTTGACCAGGAGCCGCCCACCGTTGCGTTCCGTGAAGAGATCATTGCCCAGCGCGGGTTGACCGCCGATCGCCGCCTCCAGCGCGCCCGGATCGTCGTTGACCATTCGTATCTCGAGCGTTGCCTGCCGGCCCAGGATATCCTTGGCGCGCGCAGTATCCTGCACGCCGGGCAGCTGCACTACCACGCGGTCCGAGCCCTGCTGCTGGATGATCGGCTCAGCCACGCCAAGCTCGTTGACGCGGTTTCTCAGGATGGTGATGTTCTGCAGGACCGCGCCGTCCTGGATCCGCTTTTGCGCTTCGGGCTTGAGGCCGGCGATCAGCTTGAACTGGTCGCCCGCGTCGGCGCCGTTGAGCGCGAGA
>DATNNK010000331.1:0-5325 GCA_035601875.1 Casimicrobiaceae bacterium
ACACGGCAGTCGGCGCACATCTTCAACCGGTCGAGCGCGCCCGGTTCGGCGAACATCGAGTGCCCGGCGAGGCGCGAGAGCATGCTGCCGATCAGTTTTTCGGTGCCGAGCGGTTTGTCGCAGCGGATGCATTTGAAGATCGCGGCTTCGTTCAATACCCGCGGCTGCTTCGCCACCGGCGTGAGCAAGAGCCGGCTGGCAAGCGTGATGGCGTTTTCGGGACAAGTGCTCGCGCAGATGCCGCACTGCACGCACTTCGATTCGATAAAGCGAAGCTGCGGCGTTTCGGCATTGTCGATGATCGCCCCTTCGGGGCAGGCACCCACGCAAGCGAGGCACATCGTGCACGTGTCGCGATTGACCTCGATCGTTCCGAACGGAGCACCCTGCGGCAACGCGATCTCGGTCGCGCGCACCGGCGCATGCGCCAACAGGTGCTCGATCGCAAGGAAGGCGGTGGTCCGCTTGTCGGTCGTCCAGTGAAATGCCGCGGGCGCGCGCACCGCAAGTGCCGGCTCGAGCGCCCAAACCTGCGTCGCCAGCGCCGAGGCGTCCACCGCGCGCAGCAATTTGAAATGCGCTCCCTGATACCCGAGCGCGTTGGCGATGCTTTCGGCGAACGCCATCTGGCGTTCGAGGGCGTCGGCGTACTGCGGCGCTTCGGCGCCAGTCGCCAGCACGACGACATTGCTCGCACCCGACGCCAGAGCGGCGAGCCAGACGTCGATGCCGCTAGCCGCCATGTGCTGCAGCAGGACCGGAATGACCCGTGCGGGCAGCCCCGGCCCGCGGCGGCCCATTGAGTTGATCAGCGCGTTGCCTGCCGCATCGTGGAACAGGATGCAGGGGTCGTGGCCGCCAGCGGCGCGATACGTCGCGAGCATCGTCCTCACGCGCGTCCCCAGCTCGGCGACGCTGGGCACCGTGTAGGCGAGCGCGCCCGACGGACAGACCGTGGTGCAGGCGCCGCAGCCCATGCACAGATGGGGCTCGACGATGATGTGATCGCCGTCCGCCCGAATGGCCTCGGTCGAGCAGATCTCGATGCACTGGTTGCAGCCCGGTTGCTGCGACCGGCTGTGGGCGCAGATCGACGCCTTGTACTCGAAATATTTCGGCTTCTCGAATTCGCCGACCGCGGCCGTCATGTCGGCCAGCGCGTCGGCCTGGGCACCGGGATCCGGGCCGGGGTGCCAGTAGCCCTGCGGAGGCTGATGCATGGCGAAGTGCGGTACGCCGTCGAGATCGAGCACGAGATCGAAGTGCTCGCTGCGCGCCTTCGCGGTACGCTCGAAATCGATCGCGCCGATCGCACCGCAGGCCACCACGCACTGGCGATGATCCTTGCAGCGATCGAGATCGATCTGATAGCTCCAGTCGATGGCGTTTTCAGGGCAGACCTTGATGCAGGCGTTGCAGCGCGTGCAAACATCGAGATCGATCGGGTTTTCCTGGCGCCACGCGACATCGAATGCTCCGAGCCAGCCGCGCACCGATTCGACGCTGCCTGAATACACGGAGTACGCGCGTTCCTGCGGCAGCTCGCTCCCGGTCGCCCGGCTGGTAATCAGCACCGTCACGGCAAGGTGGGTACGCAAGCGCTCGGCCCACGAGAGCGCGGCCGCAGCGGGACCGACGATCAACAACTGTCCGCCCGACTTGAAGCTGACGCGCGGCACCGGCTGCGGATCGGGCAGCACCGCGGCGGCGATCAGGGCTGCGATCTTGGGCATCGCTCTCGTCGCCTCGCTCGACCATCCAGCGCTCTCGCGAACGTTGACGAAACGTATCGTCTGCGCCTTGCCGGCATCGTCGGCGACGTCGCCGAACAGCCTCGCCTCCTGAGTGCACGCGACAAGAACGTCGCCACTCGCGCGGTCGGCAAAGGCCGCCAGCTCTTTTTGGCAAAGCTGCGTATGGATCGGCAGGGGCCCGGCAAGCTCCAGTGCGCGTTCGAGCACGGCGGCGTCGAGCGGCATGGTGCCGTTGCAATTGCAAAGATGAATATTGCGCTGAGCGTTGTCCCGTGCGCTCATGGCTTGTCGGCTTTGGCGTCGACGCCGCTTGCCAGCTCGGAGTCAGCCGCGCCCCGAATCGCGTCCGCCGACTCGGCCAGCGCGACCGGCGGCGGTGGCACAGGCGGCGCGACCGACGGCGGTGGCGCGGCCGGCGCGACCGCCTCGACGGAAGACGCAGCGTGGTCGCCGGCGAGTTCATCGATGGCACGCTCGGAAGGATCGCTCTCCGCCGACGGCGGGAAAAAGACGCGGCGCTGCATGAGGTCCTCGAGCATTGCCGACGGAATCGGATCGGGCTGCGTGTAGTCGTCGATGTAAGTGTCGAGGCCGTCCATGATATTGAAGCGCGGATCCCGGAAAAGCTGCTTGAGCGCCGCACGCTTGATCGACTCGTCGACCTGAGGCTTGAAAAACGGCGCGAAGTCGGAATCGATGGTCAACGATTCGATCGCGGGCAGCTCGGCATTAGCGGACAGGGTAGAAATTGAGCTGGAACCCGTTCGCTCGAGCGCGGAGTGCGCCGTTCCCGCCGGCGTTTGAGCGGCCGCGGAGGCATCGACCGGCGGCGGCGCAGCCTGCGCCGGAGCCGGCACTTCGGCCCGCGCCGATTCGAGCTTGCGCTGTGACCAGCGACGCAGCGAAAAACGGGCGGCCTGAACGGACTTGGGGTTCATGGCATTCGCTTGCGGGACGCGTGGTTGCCACCGACCTCGTCGCGCTCGTAGAACTCATTGCGGCGCACTTTGCGCTTCGGCTCGGGACGATAGTTGGCGTCCACGAACGGTTGCATCCACGCCAACATCTCCGCTGACAATGGTGTGGCGTCGACCTGCTCACCGCCGTCCAGTAATCTCGCCGCTTCGTTATAGCTGACCGTGACCAGCACCGGAAATGCGCCCGGACGCTCTTCGTCTGCCGCGGCGCCCTCGGCCATGCGCCACATCACGAAAACCTTCGGATCCGGAGAAGTGATGTTGAGGTAATAGCCTTCACTCTCCGAGAGATGTAGCTCCATCGCCAGGCCGGTGAAGCGCCAGCAGGTGCGTGTCGCATCGTGAACCATTCTGAGCGGCGGATGTCGTGGACTGTCGTCGCGTTCGACCGCGGCGACGCGCCATTGTTCGTTGGCCCAGCGGTTGGAAAGAGCGACTCGCTCGATGACGACTGCGACCGGAAACCGCGCGGGAAGCATGGACTTTCGAATGGGGGATTTCGCGTGCACCGATCATCATACTATAGCGCTGCGGTTGCTCGCTCCGTCTGCTAAAATCGCTCGTCCACATAGAGCTCGTCCATGGCCAAAATCATTCCCCTCGCCGACGCCCGCATCGTTCGCGGCGCCGCCGTGACCGCAGCGCATGCGGCGCCGCCGTTCGCGCCGACCGGCGCGCTCGCGGACACGCGCGGGCGCGCGCTGCGCGACCTGCGTATCTGGGTCACCGACCGCTGCAACTTCCGTTGCGTGTATTGCATGCCCAAGGACGTCTACGGCCATGACTATCCGTTCCTGCCGCACGCTGAGCTGCTGACGTTCGAGGAGATCGCCCGGCTGGCACGAATTTTCAAGGCGCACGGCGTCGAGAAGATCCGCCTGACCGGTGGCGAGCCGCTGCTGCGCAGGCATCTGGAGCGCCTGGTCGCGATGCTGTCCGACATCGGCGGGCTCGATCTGACGCTCACGACCAACGGCGCTCTGCTCGCAAAGAAGGCGCGCGGGCTCAAGGACGCGGGGCTCAACCGCGTCACCGTCAGCCTCGACGCGCTCGACGACGGCGTTTTCCGCGCCATGAACGATGTCGATTTTCCCGTCTCCCGCGTCCTCGAAGGCATCGAAGCCGCCGCGGCAGCCGGCCTGGCGCCGGTCAAGATCAACATGGTCGTCAAGCGCGGCGTCAACGATTCCGAAATCCTGCCGATGGCGCGGCATTTCAGGAACAGCGGACACATCCTGCGCTTCATCGAATACATGGACGTCGGCCACACCAACGGCTGGCGCTTGGATGACGTTGTGCCCTCGGCTGAAATCATCCGCATCGTCGGACGCAAATTTTCGCTCGAACCGATCGGCGCGAATTATCCGGGCGAGGTTGCCCAGCGCTGGCGCTACCTGGATTCGGATGACGCTGAAGCAGGCGAAATCGGGGTCATCTCGTCGGTGACACAGGCGTTTTGCAAGGACTGCACGCGGGCCCGTCTCGCGACCGACGGCAAGCTCTATACCTGCCTTTTCGCGACCCAGGGCTACGACCTTCGCGCCCTGTTGCGCGGGAGCAGCGCGGACGAGGAGATCATCAACTATCTTGCCGCGATCTGGTCGCAGCGCGCGGACCGCTACTCCGAGATCCGCTCGGAAAGGACCACCGCCCTGCCCAAGATCGAGATGAGCTATATCGGCGGTTAACTGCCCACTGAGTTGGCCACTGAGTTGCCAACCGGGTTGGCAAACTGATTTGCAACCGGGGCCCACTGCGGCCTGCGTTCCGGCACCAGTCTCTTCTCCTACACCCATGCATCTCAAAGCACTTTTCGAGTTCTTGAGCGGACTGGAACAGAACAACAACAGGCCGTGGTTCGCGTGGAACAAGCCGGCGTACGACGTGCTGCGCGAGGAGTTCGAGCATCTGGTGGCCGATGTCACCGCGCGGGTACAGAAATTCGACCGCGCACTCGGGCCCGTCGACCCGAAGAAAGCGATGTTCCGTATCTACCGCGACACGCGCTTTTCCAAGGACAGGACGCCGTACAAGACGCATTTCAGCGCGGCGATCCGCGAGCGGTCGAAGCGCGGCTTGGAGCCGGGCTACTACTTCCACATCGACCACAAGGGAATGCTGCTGGTTGGCGGCGGTATTTACCGACCGGAGCCGGAGATATTGAAACGGGTTCGGCAGCACATCGCGGCCAGGCCGCAGACATTGACCAGGGTGCTGCGCAATCCCCGTTTCAGAAAAACCTATGACGGCTTTATCGACGAGGATGCGTTGGTGCGCCCGCCCAAGGGCTTCAGCGCGGACACGCCGCACATCGACGCCATCAAGCTCCGCCATTTTTTCGCGATGCTCGAGGTCAACGTGAAAAAGCGTCCGCCCAAGGACCTTGCCGGCGATCTCGCCGACGATTTTCGCGATCTGTTGCCGTTGATGGAGTGGTTGCGTGCCGCTGCGTCCCCCGAGCGTGGCCATTGAACGCGCCGGACATCCCCTATCGCCCGATCCTGACCGACGCGGCCCGGCCGTCGACCTTCACCGTGCGCGCCGTCGACGAGCACGGCGAAGCACGCGACACGCCGATCGCCGGCGAGCATCCG
>DATNNK010000332.1:0-7290 GCA_035601875.1 Casimicrobiaceae bacterium
GGCGGCAAGCCGCGCGTGCCGTGCGGCCATTTTTGTCGGTCGAGCAGAATGGCTTGCTCACGTCCGAAATCAAGTTCCAGGCCGGGTTCGCCAAAGCCAGGCTACCGCGTGGCGCAATTCACGGCGACTTGTTCTGCGACAACGTCCTGTTCGAGGGTGAGCGCGTGTCAGGAATTATCGATTTCGGATTCGCGGCCACGGACGCGCTTGTCTACGACCTCGCGATCGCCGTCAACGATTGGTGCAGCGTCTGCGAAGACGCAAGCGCCGGCGCATTGGATCTGCCGCGCAGTGATGCCATGGTCGCCGCGTACCAAGCCGTACGGCCGCTTTCGGCGGAGGAGCGAACGCTGTGGCCGGTGGTGCTGCGCGCTGCCGCGTTGCGCTTCTGGTTGTCGCGGCTCTACGATCTTCATCTGCCACGCTCAGGCGAGTTGACGCACGCCCACGACCCTGCCCCGTTCGAGCGCATTCTTCGCCACCGCATCACACGCGACACAAGGCTGCGATAAGGGCCGCGATGAGGGCGGCAATAAGCAATGTCTCGATTCCATTCGCGCGCCGGGATGCGCGAAACGGCATCGTCTGGATCAGGCGTGCATATGCCATGTTTCGCGCTGCTCCGTTGCGGTGGCTGCTGCTGCTGTTTAGCTATTACTTGCTGATTGGACTGCTGGAGCTCGGGCCGGTGCAAGCGGTCGGACAGTTCGTCGCACCGCTTCTGAAACCGGTGTTTGCCGTCGGCTTCCTCGCCGCCGCCTGGTCGCAGGAACGAGGAATCGCGCCCCGCTTCGAGCACCTGTTTCGCGGCTTTCGCAGCAATCTTCTCGCGCTCGTTCCACTCGGAGCGGCGTTTCTCGTCGGCATAACGCTCGCGCTCATCGCGACCGCGCTGGTCGATGACGGCAGGCTGATGGCGCTGATATCAGGTGCGGAGAAGCCTACCGAAGAAGCGCTTGCTAGTGGCCCGGTACAGCTCGCGATGCTGTTCGGCGCGGTGTGCGCGGTGCCATCGCTGCTGGCGTTGTGGTTTGCGCCGGCACTGGTGGTTTTCAACGATGCCGGCGCGGTGCGGGCGCTGGGCACGAGCCTTCGCGCCGCGATCGCCAACTGGCGCCCGATAGGGGTCTACTGTCTTGCTGTTATCGTACTGGGCCTCGTGCTGCCCATTTTGGCAATATCGATCGCGCGCCTGTTCGGCGACGCGGTGGCGGGCCTGGTAGCGCTATTCGTCGTCGTCCCGTACCTTTTCACGTTTGTCGCCGCGCTGCATATTTCCGATTACGTCAGCTATCGGGATGTGTTTCACGCCGACGAGGCGCCACCGGGGACGTCATCCGACTCGCTACATTGACCGAACGGTCTCGATCACGATCACGCCGGCTGCAGCTTGGCGTATTCCAGCGCCAGCCACTTGACGCCGCCATCCCGAAAATTCACCTGAACGCGGGCATCGGTGCCGCGCCCCTCCGCGTCGATGATGATACCCAGGCCGAAGCGTGAGTGCTTTACACTCTGACCGATGCGCCAACCGGCGCCATCGCGTATCCGCTCCGCAGCGTTTCGTCCCGCGAGTGCTTCGGGCTCGGCTGCAAAGTTGCCGTGTTTGGGAGACAGCCATTGCAACATCCCTGCCGGGACCTCGTCGAGAAAGCGCGACGCGACGTTGTAGCGGAGCTGTCCGTGAAGCATGCGACTTTGCGCGTGCGTCAGATACAGTCTCCGCCGCGCGCGCGTAATCGCCACGTACGCAAGGCGTCGCTCCTCTTCGACGCCGTCGTACTCGCTCATGCTGTTCTCGTGCGGGAAAAGCCCCTCTTCGAGCCCGGTAACGAACACCGTATGGAACTCGAGGCCCTTTGCCGAGTGCACGGTCATCAGTTGCAGCGCCGGCCGACCTTCCGCGGCTTGCGTTTCCCCCGCCTCCAGCGCGGCGTGAGAGAGAAACGAGGTCAGCGGGTCGTCGAGGTTCTCGCCGATCTCACGCTCCGCCTCACGCATGAAACTCTGCGCAGCGTTGATCAATTCCTGCAGATTATCGATTCGCTCCTGGCCGTCTTTTTCCGCCTCGTAGTGACGCAGCAGACCGCTCGCATGCACGACGTGCTCGACCTTTTCCGGCAATCCGAGGTCTTGCGTTGCCGTTCTCATGGCGTCGACCAGTTTGAGAAATGCCGCCAGGCTTGTCCCCGCCTTGCCACCGATCGGGGCGGCGCATGCAACCTGCCACAAGCTGCTACCTTGCGCCTGCGCGCGCTCCTGCAGCGTTTCCAGCGATCGCGCGCCGATCCCGCGCGGCGGGAAGTTGACCACGCGCAGAAATGCGCCGTCATCGTCCGGCGCGGCGACGAGCCTCAAATAGGCAAGCGCGTGCTTGATCTCGGCCCGCTCGAAAAAGCGCATTCCGCCATACACCCGATAGGGCATCGCGGCGTTGAACAGCGCGTGCTCGACCACGCGCGACTGCGCATTGGAGCGATAGAGAACGGCGATCTCCGCGGGCGACACGTTATCCTCGACCAGGCCCTTGACCACGTCGACGATGAACGCGGCTTCGTCCAGATCGGAAGGCGCGCCATACGCCCGCACCGGTTCGCCGTGCGCGTCGGAGGTCCAGAGGTTCTTCCCCAGACGTCCCTGGTTGTGCTTGATAAGCGCATTCGCGGCATCGAGTATGTGTCCGTGTGACCGGTAGTTCTGCTCGAGCTTGATCAGCTTGACGGGAACTTCCGCGGTGCTGAAGTCGCGCTCGAAATGCTGCATATTGGCGACGTTCGCGCCGCGGAAGGCGTAGATCGACTGATCGTCGTCGCCGACCGCGAAAATCGCGGCATGCGTGCCCGCGAGCAGCTTCAGCCACTTGTACTGGAGCGCGTTGGTGTCCTGGAATTCATCGATGAGGATGTGCGAGAAGCGGCGCCGATAGTGCTCGCGGAGCGAATCGTCGCGCGACAGCAGCTCGTAGGTTCGCAGCAAGAGCTCGGGGAAGTCGACCACGCCTTCGCGTTGGCACGCCTGCTCGTACAGCGCGTAATGCTCAACCTGCCGACGGCTGAACTCGTCGAACGCCTCGACCTGGTTCGGACGCAAGCCTTCCTCCTTGGACCCGTTGATGAGCGCCTGGAGCTGCCGCGCCGGAAAGCGTTCGTCGTCGATGTTGTGCGCCTTGTACACGCGCTTGATGAGCGCGAGCTGGTCCTGCGTATCCATGATCTGAAACAGTTTTGGCAGGCCCGCCTCGCGGTAATGCGCGCGCAGCATTCGGTTGCACAGTCCGTGAAAGGTGCCAATCCACATGCCGCGTATGTTGAGCGGTGTCAGCACCGAGAGCCGCGTGCTCATCTCCCTGGCGGCCTTGTTGGTGAAAGTCACCGCCAGCACCGACAGCGGGCTTGCCTGCCCGGTCGCGAGCAACCATGCGATCCGCGTCGTCAGAACGCGCGTCTTGCCGCTGCCGGCGCCGGCGAGGATGAGCGCCGACGCGTGCGGCAGAGTCACCGCAGCAAGCTGTTCCGGATTGAGGTTCTCGAGAAGAGACGACGCCATGGGAAAACGAGCGAGGGCGAACGAGCCGCCGTCAGCAGGCAATGAGCGAACAAGGGACGTGCAATTATAGGCGATTAGGCGCCGCGAACGGACATCAGCGGTCGCTTCCCGCGCCCAAGCCGAGACGGACGTTATAATCGCTCCCGCCTTCCGGCCAACCACTGTCCCGATGTCCCGAACCCCGCGCGTCAATCCCGCCGCCAATTCCGCCACGGCACGGGCGTTCGTGCAATGGATACGCTCGGCCGCGCCGTACATTCACGCTTTTCGCGGCAAGACTTTCGTGATCGCGTTTGGCGGAGAGGTCGTCGCCGACGACACGTTTCTGGGCATCGTCCACGACCTCAACCTACTGCACAGCCTCGGCATCCGGCTGGTGGTCGTGCACGGATCGCGCCCGCAGATCGAGGCGATTCTCAAGCAGCAGCATATTCCCAGTCACTACAACCGGGGCTTACGCGTTACCGACAGCGAGACGCTGGACTGCGTGCTCGAAGGAACCGGGCATGCCCGCAGCCGTATCGAGGCGCTACTCTCGCTCGGCGTCGCCAACTCGCCGATGGCTGGTGCGCGCATCCGCGTGGTCGGCGGCAACTTCCTCACCGCCAAGCCGATCGGCGTCCTCGACGGTGTCGATATGCTATGGACCGGGGAGGTTCGCCGCGTCGACGTCGAAGCCATACGGCAGCGGCTCGATGACGGCGATATCGTGCTTGTCTCGCCGCTCGGTTATTCGCCGACGGGCGAGATTTTCAACCTGGCGCTGGAAGAGGTCGCGACCCAGGTCGCGGTATGGCTCTCGGCGCAAAAGCTCGTTTTTCTGATGGACACCGACGGCGTGCGCAACGGTCGCCGTCAGCTTCTGACCGAGCTGTCGACGCGCGACGCCGAGGCGCTCCTTGCCAAGCGCTCCAAGGCGCCGGCGGACGTGCAGCACTATCTGCCGTGCGCGATTCGGGCCTGCGACAACGGCGTCAAACGCGCTCACCTGCTCTCCCGCCACCACGACGGCGCCCTGCTCCTCGAGCTCTTCACTCGTGACGGCGTGGGCACCATGATCGCGGCCGCGCCGCTGGCACAGCTACGCAGCGCAACCATCGACGATGTCGGAGGCATCCTGGCGATTATCGCGCCGCTCGAGGACCAGGGGGTGCTCGTCCGGCGTTCGCGCGAACGCCTCGAAATGGAGATCGAGCGCTTCGTCGTCGCCGAGCACGATGGCGTGATCATCGGCTGCGCCGCGCTGTATGCGTTCCCGGCGGAAAAAACCGGCGAGCTCGCGGCGCTGGCGGTGGACCCCGATTTCCGCCGCGAAGGGTACGGCGAGGCGCTCTTGCACGAGATCGAGCAACGCGCCCGCAAGCTCCGGCTTTCGCGCCTGTTCGTGCTCACCACGCGAACTTCGGGATGGTTCGTCGAGCGCGGATTCGTCGAAAGCGATCCCGCGCGGCTTCCCAAACAAAAGCGCGATCTCTACAACTGGCAGCGCCGCTCGCTGGTCTACGAAAAAACGCTCACCTGATCCGTCGCACCGCGCCCGCTGCATCCCGTGCGATAATTTCCATCTCTTCAATCGCTCAATAGGTAGCATCGATGGCACGCACGGTGAATTGCATCAAACTCGGCCGCGAAGCGGAAGGCCTGGATTTCCCTCCTTATCCGGGTGAGCTCGGCAAGCGCATCTACGAAAACGTGTCCAAGGAAGCCTGGGCGCAGTGGCTGCGCCAGCAAACGATGCTGGTCAACGAGAACCGCCTGAGCCTGGCGGACCCCCGTGCCCGAAAATACCTGGCCGAGCAAATGGAACGCCATTTCTTCGGCGGCGGCGCCGACGTCGCGTCGGGATACGTGCCGCCGAAGGATTGACCACGGCGATGGGCGCAAGCGCGATCAGCCGTTATCCGGTTCCGGCGCTCGCCGAGCTTCCGGCGGATATTCGCGAACGGATGCTCGAAGTCCAGGAAAAAGCCGGCTTCATCCCCAACGTCTTCGTGACGCTGGCGCATCGGCCGGACGAGTTTCGCGCCTTCTTAATATGATGATATGAATGTCTGTAATTGAGCGCTCTAGTTTCCCGGGCCACGTAGGCGGAGGACATTGAGGCAGTTTAGGGCGAATGCCCGTTACTTGTCGCGTCGAGATCGGTTTCGAATTGCGTTCTGTCCAACGACCGCGTTGACCCGCTGCTGACGGTTGCGAGTGGCAGCTTCCGGGCGTCAGAATCGTCACCCTCCAGCCAGCTATCAACCTACTTTGCGTTTTTGCTCAGTATCGCGTGACCCCGTAAGCGGCAGGTCAAGTTCCACGCGGTCATGTGTGACTTTCGGCGTGATCCGGCCCTTGTCGCCACGTTCTAGTCGGACGAGACCATAACCAGCCATCGTCTTCAACGTTCGGGACAAGTTCGATTTGGCTCGTCCGGTAATCTGCGCCAACTCATCGAGCGAGCTCGGCGCCTTCTTGGCGATGACTTGCAGCAGCTCGCGGTTACCGGCGGACAGCACCTTAGCAAATGACTCGGTCGAGGTAAACCAGACCTTCGGCTCGGTGGACGCAATGCGTCGCTCGCCGCGCGCCACCGCCAGGGTTCGAGCCTTCATCTCCGCATAGTTTGCGATGCCCACCTTCAACGTTGTCATGGAATCACTCCCCTCTCGCGTAACACTGCGTCCACCATTTTCCAAAAATCGGCAAGCAAACTCGCCGCGTCGTGATATTCATATGCCTTGATCATCCTCAGTCGGTGGCGATGATCTCGTGGCGCGCCGCGCTTCTGCTTGCCGACCGGATGAGCATTGTCGAAGCCGACCAATCGCTCGCCATTGGGTCCGTGCAACGTCAATGAATAGTCAAGGCCGTGCGGCTTCTCCGGCGCTACGGGCACCCGCGTCACGACGAACCGAACCCAGTGGTTGCCTTCCGCGTCCACGACGAAGACCTGTCCGTCGAGGTCGAGAAGCACATCGAGAGTCGGGTCGCGCGACTCCATCGTGATGCGATGTTATCAGATCAAGATAACCATATCAAGCGTATGACTTCCGAGCGAAGTCGTTGCGGCTTCAGCTTCAGGTAGCTCCGCCGGACGGCCGCGTTCTCAACGTCGGCTTTAGGGCGGGCATTTTCGCTCCCTGTATGAGCGCAGTTGGCCGCGAACAGTCCCGGGCGGGCGTACTTGGCGCGAGTTCTAGGCCTCGTTCTTGCATCATCTGGACCAGATCCGATCAGACGGTATATTACGTACCAGCGCACGCACAGAACGACAGTTTCCTGCTCGAAGTAGCGGTACCGAAAGGCTGGATCTTAACGGTCGGAGCGTGGCATCCTCGGATCCCGTAATTGACGCTCCTACCCTCCGTTCTCGCAACAGAACCGTCTTTCGAGCGCGATTCCACAAGCTGCTAGAGCGAGCGCAGGAAGTTGATGAGGTCTTGCTGCTCCTCGATTCTTAGCCTGTTGAACCGCTCGATGATCTTATTTGCCTCGCTACCGTGACTTTTGTGGGCCTCGATAGCCTGGACCAGGTTGCTCGTTCGTCCATCATGGAGGAAGAAGATGCGTTGCCCGACACCCCACAGCGGGGCTGTTCGGAACTCATCGGGGCCTGCGCCACCTTGCGTGATGCCGTCCGCGAGACCTCTCCCCATGTGGTGGACGAGAAGGTCGGAGAACAGGTTCACTGGTTGGTTGGACAGCGCGCTGCTCGGGCTTGTCGACGAGCCGCTTGCAATCGTCTTGCCAGTGGTG
>DATNNK010000333.1:0-3530 GCA_035601875.1 Casimicrobiaceae bacterium
CCTGATGCTGCGCGAAATAGCCGATGCGCAAGCCATTGGCGGCGAGCCGCAAACCGGATTGAGGCGCGAGCTCCCCAGCGATCGCACGCAGCAGCGTCGATTTTCCGGCCCCGTTCGGGCCGAGAAGGCCAATACGCTCGCCAGCCAGAATCGCCCAGTCGACGTTCTCGAGCACGGGTGCGCCGCCATAGCCGAGACTGACATGCTCGAGCTTCAGCAATTGCCGCGCGGCCGTCGGGTGTGCCTTCAGCTCGAATGAAAACGGGCTGTCGACGTGCGCGGCGGCGATCATTTCCATGCGCTCAAGCGTCTTGATGCGACTCTGGGCCTGCTTCGCCTTGGTTGCCTTGGCGCGAAACCGATCGATGTACGAGCGCAGATGGGCGATCTGTCGTTGCTGCTTCGCGTACGCCGATTGCTGCAGCGCCAGCGCCTGTGCGCGCTCGCGCTCGAACTGGGCATAATTGCCCGTGTAATGACGAAGCTTGCGCTGGTCGAGATGCACGATCTCGGTGACGACCGCGTCCAGAAAATCGCGGTCGTGGGTGACCAGCAACAGCGTACCGGGATAATGCTCGAGCCAATCCTCGAGCCAGAGCACGGCGTCGAGATCGAGGTGATTGGTGGGCTCGTCGAGAAGCAGCAGGTCGGAGCGGCACATCAGCGCCTGCGCCAGATTGAGGCGCATCCTCCAGCCGCCTGAGAACGTCGTCACTGGATTGTCGTGCCGCTCGGCAGGAAAGCCGAGGCCCGACAGCAGCGTGGACGCTCGCGCACGCGCGCTGTATCCATCGATGAGCTCGAAGCGATGGTGCAATTCGGCAAGACGCTCGCCGCTTGTATGCGCGTCGGCCGCTTCGTCAGCCTGTGCAATAGCCAACTCGCGTTCGATGACGCGCAACTCCCTGTCACCGTCGAGCACGTAGTCGATCGCGCTTCCCTCCGCCGGCGCGGTTTCCTGGGCGACGTGCGCTATCACCCATCCGGGAGGCATCGAAAGCTCGCCCTTGTCCTGCGACAGCTCACCGCGCAGCAGCGCGAACAGGCTCGACTTGCCGCCGCCGTTGGCGCCGATCAATCCAAGCTTGTGGCCGGGATGCACGGTAAGCGAAGCATCGTCGAGCAGCAGCTTCACGCCGCGCGAGAGCGAGAGATTCGAAATTCGAAGCATGTTTGAAGCGGCCGGCGGCGTTGAGCTGCGAATGCGATCAGTAAAGATCGTAGTCGTAGTCGATGATCAGCGGCGCGTGATCGGAGAATCGGCGGTTGGTGTAGATCGCGGCGGCCCGCGCGGTGGCGGCGATGCCCGGCGTCGCGATCTGATAGTCGATGCGCCAGCCGACGTTCTTGGCCCACGCCTGCCCTCGGTTCGACCACCAGGTGTACTGATCGGGCCCCTTATTGAGGCGACGGAACACATCGACGAAGCCAAGCTCATCGAACACGCGTGTCAGCCACGCCCTTTCCTCGGGCAGAAAGCCGGAATTCTTCTGATTGCTGCGCCAGTTCTTGAGATCGATGGGCTGGTGCGCAATGTTCCAGTCGCCACAGAGGATGACTTCGCGGCCGGCGTCGCGAAGACGCAGCAAGTGTGGAAGAAACTCGGCCAGAAATCTGAATTTGGCGAGCTGTCTTTCCGGCGAGCTGGAGCCCGACGGCAAATACACGCTGATAATGCTCAAGTGCCCGAAGTCAGCTTCGACGTAGCGCCCTTCGGCATCGAACTCGACGCTGCCGAAACCAACCTGCACCGACGCCGGACGTTTGGCGTACAGCGCGACGCCGCTGTAGCCGCGTTTGGCCGCGGTATGAAACGACGCATGCGCCTTGCGCGGCGCGGCGAGCGCCCTGGGCACATCGTCAACATGCGCCTTGATCTCCTGCAGACACACGACGTCCCAGGGTTCGATACGCGCAAGCCAGCGCGCGAAACCCTTGCGCTCCGCGGAACGAATGCCGTTGACGTTGACCGTGACAATACGCATCGAGCAGCCAATAGCCAGTGTGCTGGAACGGTCGCGAGCGCGGATTCTACCTGATCGCGCGCGCTTGTCGCGCCATTCGCGCCACCGTGACAGGCGCGCGTCACGCACATCTGGCGCGGTATAATTCAGTCGCTTGACGGCCTTTAGCGACACCGCTTCATGACCGACTTTCGCCAGGATTTTCTCGAATTTGCATTGGCACGCGACGTGCTTCGATTTGGCGAATTCGTGACCAAAGCGGGACGGCAAACTCCCTATTTTTTCAACGCAGGCTTGTTCAACGACGGCGAAAGCCTGCGCCGGCTTGGCGACTTTTATGCCCGAGCGTATCTAACGTCGGGCGTGCAATGCGATCAACTGTTCGGCCCCGCGTATAAAGGCATAACGCTGGCCGCGGCGACGGCTGTCGCGTTGGCTGAAAAAGGGCACAATCTGCCGTACAGCTACAACCGCAAAGAGGCCAAGGATCACGGCGAAGGCGGGATCATTGTCGGAGCGGCGCTTGCGGGGCGGGTCTTGATCATCGACGACGTCATCACCGACGGCGGGGCAAAGCGCGAATCGATCGAGCTTATCCGCGCCCAGGGCGCTACGCCGGCGGCAGTGCTGATCGCATTTGACCGCATGGAACGCGGACGAGGAGAACGGTCGGCGGTACAGGAATTGCAACAGGAGTTTGCGATACCGGTGATGGCGATTGCGACGCTCGACGACCTCCTGGCAATGCTGGGGCGTAAGGCGGAGCTCTCTGGTCACCGGACGGCTGTCATGGCGTACCGGGAGCAATACGGCTCGTCGGGGTGACAATTCTCAGAGTACCACCGGAACTGGGCAAGAGGCCGGAGCGATGAATACCATCCACGAACAACCGCTTAGATGGGGTGCCACCGCATGTTTGGCGGCGTGGCTTGCCTTGGGCACGCTTTCGGCAACAGCGGCCGGAGTGTACAAATGGACCGACGACCAGGGCATCGTTCACTACAGCGACCAGATGCCGGCGGATGCGGTCAACAAGGGCGGCACGGTATTCGACAAGCAGGGGCGGCAGATCAAGAAAATCGATGCGACGCTGACGCCGGCGCAGGCCAAAGCCAAGGAAGCCGAAGACGAGCGCCTGCGCCTGCTCGCCAAGGCGCAGGAAGACAAGTCGCGGCGGGACATTGCCCTGACGCACTCCTACACCAGCGAAGAAGAGATCGACTTCGCGCGCAGCCGAGCGCTGCTGGCCGTCGAAAGCCAGCTCAAGTCGGCAGAAACTTACATTGCCGACCTGACCAAGCGCCAGCAGGAATTGAGGAAGGACAAGCTCGCCTACGGTACCAAGCCGGTTCCGGCCACGCTCGACACCGAGCTGACGGGGCTCGACGAAGAGCTCGCGCGCCAGGACAAGGTGCTCGCTCAAAGACGCTCGGAAATAACCGCGATCAACGCCAAGTACGAGAGCGACAAGCTGCGCTGGCGCGAAATCAGGGCCGATCAAGGAAAGCCCTCGCCCCCCGCGGCCGCGAACACGCCGCCGGCGCCGCCAAGCAAAGGCTCGTCGGC
>DATNNK010000334.1:0-14207 GCA_035601875.1 Casimicrobiaceae bacterium
GCCGGCGCCGACCGCGCCCGAAGGGGCGGCGTTCCCGCCGTCTGCGATGCCGCAAACGCCGGCGGTGGTCGCCACGCTGAGCCCTGCGGGCCGCCGCACCTCTCCGCAGGCGCTGGCCGAACGATCCAAGAATCCCGCGGCCGGCAACATCATTGCCGTGGTACAGCCCTTCGAGTCGCCAATTCCTGCCGAAGCTGCGTCGAACACGCTCGACCTGGTCACGCTGATGTTCAACTACCACGATCTTGGCTTCCTCGGTGTCGATCGAGCGCAAATGAACAAGGCGGTGTTTGCCGCGATGAAACCCGGGGGAATGTATGTGATCGCCGACCACTCCGGCCGTCCGGGCACCGGCATCTCCGAATCGGGGACGCTGCACAGGATCGAAGAGGCATTCCTGCGTCAGGAGGTCGAAGCGGCAGGGTTCAAGCTGGCCGAGGAAGGCAATTTCATGCGCAATCCGTCGGACCCGCGCGACAAGAACACGCCCGACCCTCCACAACCCAAGGACGAGTTCGTCCTCAAATTCGTCAAACCCCAAATTTGAACGCAAACGGCATGCTGAACGATGTCGCGCGCGAATGTTCGAACACCATGAACTTAAGGTGCGTGCATTGAACCTCAGGCCAACAAATATCGCGGTCTGTGCCTTTGCGCTCGCCGCACTGCTGTCGGGGGGCGTGACAACGGCTCAGACAGCCAGGGCGCCTTCCTCGGCCGCGGCGGCGACGCAGACGATGGAGGTCACAGGTCAGCACCGCGGCTTCACCAACGAAAAACTCTTTCTCAAGCTCGACGATGGCCAGGAAATGACCTTCGTCGTCGACATCCCCGGCGATAAGGAACGAAAATGGCAGAAGCATTTCGCGACGCTGTCGCGTATTACGGTCACCTATATCACGGGAGCTCCGGGAGGACCACCGATCGCGACGTCGCTCAAAAACGCCGCCGGAGACGGGGGGAAATAGCCTTCGTGCCGCGTGGTCTCGGGCATGCTAATGTTGCGCTGAAGCGCGAGCCTAAGAAATTGGGAAGGTCCCCATGAAACGCATAACGCTCTATAGCAAGTCGAGCCGCTCGCATACTGCCGACGGCCGAGACGACCGTCCGGTCCCGGGACGGGTCGCGAAACCCGACGGCGCCGGTCAAGGCGACGAGGGCCGACTCGCGGCTCTTCCGGGTCCCACCGCTCGCGCTCGAGCTTTCATGGCGCGGCACGAACGGATCGCGCTCGTTGTCTTCACCGCGCTGTTGAGCTCGCTGCTCGTCATCGGCTACACCGCGACCAAGCCACCTGCCCGTCAGATCACCCAGCACGACATCGACGCCGCGGTGCTTCATACCCTGGACAGCAATGTGCTGCCCTCGGCCGCCGCCAAGGCATTCGAGATCGTCCAGCAATCGGTGGTGCGGGTCCGCCGGCTGGAGCATCTCAAGGACGAGGAGGACGACCGCGTCCGAGGTGTCGGCAGCGGCGTGGTGATCGTCGACAAAGGCGTCATCCTCACCAACCTGCACGTGGTCAACGGCGCCGAGCGCGTGCAGGTCGTGTTTGCCGATGGGACAGAATCGGACGCGACGGTGATCGGCCTTCAGCCGGAGAACGATCTTGCCGTGTTGCAGGCGAAAACCATTCCGGACGATCTGGTTCCGGCGACGCTGCGCTCGACGCGTGATCTGGCCATGGGTGACGAGGTCATCGCCGTCGGCTTTCCGTTCGGCATCGGGCCGTCGGTATCGGCAGGCGTGGTCTCCGGCCTGAAGCGCGAATACCGCTCGCCGGAAGGCAAGCGGCTGTTGACCAATCTGATTCAGTTCGATGCCGCGGCCAACCCCGGAAATTCCGGCGGGCCGCTGGCGACCATGGATGGCGAGGTAGTGGGGATCGTCACCGCGATACTGAATCCGAGCGACCAGGGCGTCTTCATCGGCATCGGATTTGCGGTGCCGATCGAAAACGCCGCGAGCGCGGTCGGCATATCACCGTTCTAACTGCATTACGAGCGAGCAAATACCCATGAACGACAAAGCAGTCGACGCCAGCGGCGAAGCTTCGCGGGAAATGGAGCGCATTCTGTACGAGGTCAAGAAGGTCGTCGTCGGTCAGGACCATTTTCTGGAGCGGGTCCTGGTCGCAATCCTGGCGCAAGGTCACCTGCTGGTCGAAGGCGTGCCGGGGCTTGCCAAGACGCTCACCGTCAAGACGCTGGCCCGGACCGTTCGCGGTACGTTCAGGAGGATTCAGTTCACGCCCGATCTGGTTCCGGCGGATCTGGTCGGAACGCGAATCTACAACCAGAAGACCGGCGAGTTCACGACTTCGTTCGGCCCGGTCTTCACCAATCTTCTGCTTGCCGACGAAATCAACCGCGCGCCGGCCAAGGTGCAAAGCGCGCTGCTGGAGGTGATGCAGGAATATCAGGTAACGATCGCCGGCGAGAGTCATCGGATACCCGAGCCGTTCCTCGTCATGGCCACCCAGAATCCGATCGAGACCGAAGGGACCTATCCGTTGCCCGAGGCCCAAGTCGATCGGTTTATGATGAAAGTGCTGGTCGGCTACCCGAGCGAAGAAGAGGAGTTCGTCATCGTCAATCGGGTGACCGGCGCCGGCGCGGCGGTCGCCGCGGTGGCGAGCACGGAAGAGCTGCTTGCGCTTCAACGCCGATGCCGCACCGGATACGTCGATCCGTCGCTGGTGCAATACGCGGTGCGACTGGTCACGGCCACGCGCAAGCCGGAGCGCTTCGGCGTTCCCAAGGTGGCGCAATACCTGACCTACGGCGCCAGCCCGCGGGCCACGATACATCTGGTGGAAGGCGCACGCGCGCTCGCCTTCCTTCGTGGACGAAGCTATGTTCTGCCGGAAGACCTGACCGACATCGCGCCCGACGTTCTGCGCCACCGGTTGGTGCTTTCCTACGAAGCGCTTTCCGACGCGCTCACGCCGGACCAGCTCATCCTTCGCATCATGAAGCATCTGCCTGCGCCCGAGAGGCCGCTCGAGACCCATGTCAGAGTGGGCGCAAACGCCTGAGGCGATCCTCCGCCGCCTCGAGTGGACGGTGTTGCGCCGCCTCGACGGATTACTGTACGGCGACTATCGAACCCTGTTTCGAGGCTTTGGCGTCGATCTCGCCGATCTGCGCGAGTATCAGTATCACGATGACGTGCGTCACATCGATTGGAACGTCACCGCGCGCCTGCAGACGCCGTATGTGAGGGTCTACAACGAGGAGCGCGAGCTCACCGCGTGGTTCCTGCTGGACTTGAGCCCGTCGGTCGATTTCGGCTCGCAGAAGATCAAGAAGCGCGCGGTCGCGACGGAGCTGGTCGCGGTGCTCGCCCGTGCGTTCAGCCGCCACGGCAATCGCATCGGCGCGCTGTTCTACGGTGGCAGCGTGGACACGGTGATACCGGCGCGCACGGGCAGGCGACACGTGCTGCATATCGTGCACAAGATGCTGACGCGTCCAGAGCTCGCGCGGTCGGCGGCGACCGACCTGCAGCAATTGTTGCATAGCGCGTATCAGGTCATGCCGCGGCGATCGCTGGTCTTCGTGGTGTCGGACTTCATCAGTTTGCCCGGATGGGAGAAACCGCTGGCGCAGCTTGCGCGACGCCACGAGGTCGTCGCGGTGCGACTCTATGACCGCCTGGAAATGGAGCTTCCAGATCTTGGCGTGGTGGTGATGCAGGACGCGGAGACGGGCGACCAGGTCCTGGTCGACACCCACGACCGCCGCTTCCGCAAGCGCTTTGCCGCGGTCGCCGAGCGCCGCGAGGCAGATGTACGCGCGTCGTTTCGAAAGGCCGGCGTCGACGCGCTGGAGCTGGCAACCGACGACAATCTCACCGACGCCATCTTGCGCTTCGCGGATCTGCGCAAGCGTCGGAGCCAGCTCGCCGCGGGCGGGTCGCTTCCGCAGCATCTGGAGCAGGCATGACCCTCCTGTGGCCGGAGATGCTCTGGCTATCGCTCGCCGTGCCGGCGATAATCGTCGCGTACCTGCTGGTGCTGCGGCGAAAGAAAAAAATCGCGCTGCGCTATGCGAGCCTCTCCATGGTTCAGGAAGCGATGGGTGCGTCGCGGAGATTCCGGCGACATATCCCGCCATTGATCTTCCTCCTGGCGCTGATCTCGATGCTTATCGCCATCTCGAGACCCGCTGCGGTCGTCACCCTTCCGTACCAGTATGAGACGGTGATCCTGGCCATCGATGCTTCGGGCAGTATGCGGGCGGCCGACGTTTCGCCGACGCGCATTGCCGCAGCTCAAGCTGCGGCGCGCAGCTTCGTTGCCGATCAGCCGCGCAGCACCCGCCTGGCGGTGGTGTCTTTTGCCGCCACCGCCTCGGTGGTGCAGCCTCCCACGCTCAATCGCGAAGATATCCTTGCCGCGCTCGACCGCATCCAGCTTCAGCGCGGAACGGCGATCGGCAGCGGGATCCTGGTATCGCTGAAAATACTCTTCCCCGACCTCGAATTCGACTTGCGCTCGTCCAATCCACGCCCGGGCGGCGCGGGCGAGGCTTCGCGGGGCACCCCGATCGACACTCCCGCCAAGGGCCAGGCAGCGGATTCCAAGCCGGTGCCACCCGGCTCTTACGCGTCGGCCGCCATCATCCTGCTCAGCGATGGACAAACGACCGCCGGACCCGACCCCATCGAGGCAGCGAAAATGGCCGCCGAGTGCGGGGTGCGCGTCTTTACCGTGGGAATCGGCACCGTCAGTGGCGAGATCCTTGGCGCCGAAGGCTGGTCGATGCGGGTGCGGCTCGATGAGGAAGCGCTCAAGACCATTGCCAATGTGACCAAGGCGGAATATTTCTATGCCGGCACCGCGACCGATCTCACCAAGATCTACAAAACGCTGAATTCGCGACTTGTCCTCGAAAAAAAGGCAACCGAGGTCACGGCCTTGTTTGCCGCCGCGGGCGCCGTCTTCGCCTTGCTCTCGGGTTTGCTTTCCCTGCTCTGGTTCAATCGGATACTGTAAGAGCCGAGCAAAGCGCTGCGGCGAGGCGAAGCGCTTCACGTTTCACCAGACAGGGCAGCCCATGGACAACGAAAAAATCACCGTGCGTATCACCGAAAGCGGACAAACGATGGACCTGGTTGTTCTCAACAAGCGCGCGGAACGCATCGAGGTGGTGCTCGGTGAAGGCGTCCACAGCGTCAGATGCACCTTGAGCCCGACCCGAAACGAGCTGGCCTACGTTGGAGCCGTGGGTAGGCGAGAGATCGTTTATGAGCGCAGTCGCGCGCAAGTCCAGGCGGATATCGACAGGGTCAATCCGGCGCTGCGGGATACCAGGCGACGCTGAGCGCGCGATGCAGGCAAGCTCGCGACCAGCGATGCCTGATCGCTTTTTTAGATGCGAGGATCTGGTCTACCAGCAGAGGTGAAGCCCATGTCAGACATCGATAAGGACAAGGTTGTCGGCGTATTGAATCGCATACTCGAGGCGGAGCTCGCGGGTATCGTTCGCTACACCCACTATTCGTTTCTAGTCTTCGGTTTCGGCCGCATCCCTATTGTTTCTTGGCTGCGCCAGCAGGCTGACGAATCGTTGCTGCACGCGCAACAAGTCGGCGAGTGGATTACCACGCTCGGCGCTTATCCGTCGCTTGCCATCGGCCAACTTCTCGATTCGCACAAGCATGACATCGCGGCGATTCTGCGTGAATCGCTGGAGTCCGAGGGCAAGGCGCTCGACTTGTACCGGGAATTGCTGTCGTTGGTCGAAACGCGGTCAGTCGCGCTCGAGGAGTTCGCGCGGCAAATGGTTTTGGCAGAGGAAATGCATGCCGCGGAAGTGGACAAAATGCTCAGAAAGCCCGGAGATCTCGCCGCGTTTGCAGCGCGGCCGAGCTAGTGTCCTGTCCCGTAAACTCCGAAGATAAAAAAGCGGATGAAATCGGCTGTCAGGCAAGGCGCAAGGCCGACTCCGTAGTCCATGCTACGGTGAGGCCGAGCAACGCAGCATGGCGGCCGCGTATTGGCCAATGAGCGCCGCCAGCTATCGAGTGAATTTGCGGGACAGGACACTAGCGCGTCGCGGAGGATGCGAGCCGGGCGATGCCGCGTCTCTCGCGTTTCTTTGACATCCTCCGGGACTGCACCTAACATTCGTTCGCCACACAAAAACGCGGCGCACTATCCATGCCAAGTCTTCGTCGCACCTTCGCCCCCATGGCGTTGATCGTTTTGGCCGGCCTCGTCGTCTGGCCGCTGCGCGACGTATTCGACGCATTCGTCGACAGCCGAAGCTTCGCGTCGCCGATCACCTGGATGCTGGGCATGACCTGGGGCTTCGACTTCGCCTGGTCCATTGTTCTGGGCGCGCTGCTCGGCGCCGTTCTGCGATCGACGAGCGCGATGTTGTGGGCCGCGGCGGCCGGCATCGCCTATGGTGGGCTTAATTTCGCACTGACCCAGCATCATTTTTCGTCTTCGCTGGCATGGAACGTCTATGCCTGGATTTACGGTCAGTATGTCGTGTCATGCGTTGGCGCGGTCTTCGGCGCATGGCTTGCGACCAGCGCTTTGCGCACCGGCGCCGGAAAAGCGCGCCAGGCGATGTGACAGCCGACAGCCCGATTGTTG
Source organism: Casimicrobiaceae bacterium (assembly GCA_035601875.1). Taxonomy (GTDB): domain Bacteria; phylum Pseudomonadota; class Gammaproteobacteria; order Burkholderiales; family Casimicrobiaceae; genus PALSA-1003. The sequence continues at coordinate 6,611 of DATNNK010000334.1, forward strand.
CTCGACCGTCCTTGATCCAACACGTGGCAGAGAACAACCCCGGAAAGGTCCGGATGAAGCTGACGCTTGTCGGCTCCCGTTATTTCGGCGCCGCCGCGCTCGAGCGCCTGCTCAAGGAAGGCATCGAGATCGCGCGCGTCATCGTGCCCGCCACCGACGACAGGTTGGGCGTGGCGGCGAAGGCCGCGGGCCTGGACGTTGTTGCGCTCGATGATCCGTCGATTGTTCCGGCCGAGGCCATCGCCGAGGGAACTGATCTGATCGTGGCCGCACACAGCCATGCGCGCGTCAGCAGCCAAGCCCTGGCGCGTTCGCGACTGGGAGGCATCGGATTTCACCCCTCGCTGCTGCCGCGTCACCGTGGAATCGCCGCCGTGGAATGGACGATCCAGGAGGGCGATCCCATCGCTGGCGGCTCGATCTACCACCTTGCGGAGCAGATGGACGCGGGTGCGATCGCGGCCCAGGACTGGTGCTTCGTGCGCAAGGGCGAGACCGCTCGCGAGCTTTGGGAGCGCGCTCTTGCACCGATGGGGCTGGACTTGCTAGTGCGCGTCATCCGCGAGGCGAAAATCACCGGCAAATTGCCGGCCACGCCGCAAGATGAGCAGTTCGCGACGCGAGCACCCATGTCCAAGAAATAGATAGCCCACACTTGCATCCATCGCGCGAAGGCAATACCTTAACCCGCATCCGCCTTCGAAGTCTTGTTGCCCCATGGATTATCTGGATCTGCTCCAATGGCCGGCGATGCTCGTGCCGTCATCGCCGCGCGGCTGATTGCCTCACAGGCAAAGCGCAGACGCGAGTTCGGCTTCTGGTGCTTGCTGCTCAGCAACGTGCTGTGGATCATATGAGCCTGGAACGACCACGCTTAGGCACTTATCGCGCTGCAAATCGCGCTGGCAGCATTGAACGTCCGGGGAGCTTACAAGAATGAACCCCACGCAAACGTCGCGAAGTCCGATGCGTAGACCGAAGGCGCGATGATGCGCATCGACGCCATCGATCATTTTGTTCTAACGGTGGCCAGCATCGAGGAGACATGCGCCTTTTACGAGCGCGTCCTCGGTATGACCACCGTTTCCTTCGGCGATGGACGCAAGGCAGTGGCTTTTGGCAGCCAGAAGATCAACCTGCACCTTGCCGGCCGCGAACACACACCCCGTGCGCAGCATCCGGTCCCCGGTTCGGCGGATTTCTGCTTCATCACTTCGCTGCCGCTCGACACCTGCATCGCTCACGTTCGGGCGCAGGGTGTGCAAATCCTTCTGGGCCCGGTAGATCGTACGGGCGCGACCGGAAAACTGCGGTCATTCTATTTTCGCGATCCGGATCTCAATCTCGTCGAGGTCGCCAACTGTGTCACTGCCGTTGCGACCTAGCAGAAGCGCGACGGCTCAGCCATCGTGCCGCACCGAATGCCCGCATGATTGACGCACTCAGGCGATGAGACAGTTTTCGCTTGTTACCCATTGGCACCTCGATGCACACATCGATCGCGTCTGGGAAGCCATTGTCGCGGTCGAGGATTGGCCTCGATGGTGGCGCTATGTGCATCGCGTGGAGGAGCTGACCAAGGGCGATGCCGAGGGCTGCGGCGCGCTGCGGCGCTACACATGGTCGAGCAAGCTGCCGTACCGACTGTCCTTTGCCATGCGCGTCACCAGAGTCGAGCGACCTTCGTCGCTGGAAGGCGTCGCCGAGGGCGACTTGAGCGGCACGGGACGCTGGCAGCTCTCACCCCAGGGCGAGACGACCCGCGTGCGCTACGACTGGACCGTAGTCACCACCAAGCCGTGGATGAATGTCCTGGCGCCGCTGCTGCAGCCGGCGTTCCGCTGGAACCATAATCAGGTCATGGCGGAGGGCGGACGTGGACTCGCGCGGCATTTGGGCGTCAACCTGCTATCGCATCGCGGCTCCGCGGCCGCCGGGTGAGCGGTCCACGGCCAAGCTCGCCCGACGCGACGTTGCCAACCGCGACGACATTCGCGCTGCGCCCGGCGCGCCTTGAAGATGTTGGCGAGCTCGAAACCTTGATCGCGGTCTCGGCCCGCACCTTGCTTGCGCCGTGGTATTCACCGGCGCAGGTCGATGCCGCGGTCGGATCGATATTCGCAGTCGATACCCAGCTCATCGAAGACGGAACCTATTTCGTCGCCGCACAAGGTCCGACCATCGTGGGCTGCGGCGGCTGGAGCCGGCGCAGGACCCTTTTCGGCGCCGACCGGGGCCACACGTCCGATGCCGCCAGCGTGCTGGACCCTGCGCGCGATCCGGCGCGGATCCGCGCCTTTTTCGTTCATCCCGCGTGGGCGCGCCGTGGCATCGCCGCGACCCTGATGCGCCATTGCGAGCAGGCGGCGGCAGACGCCGGATTCAAGACCATGGAACTGGTGGCGACGCTTGCCGGCGAGCCCCTGTATGCGGCATCCGGGTTCGTCGCGGTCGAACATTTCGGGATCCCGCTTGCCGGCACGCTGGCCATGCCGGTGGTGCGGATGCGCAAGAACATCACAATCCAAAGCTGAGTATTCCGCGACACGTCAAGTCGACACAAAAACGCGCTACCCAAGCAGTCGTCGCCTCAGCCGCGATCCATTACACTTCGCCGGTGCTCACCATAACTTCCGCCGAACGGCGCGCGCTGCGCGCCCGCGCCCATCACTTGCACCCCGTCGTCGCGATCGGCCAGCACGGCCTGACCCCTTCTGTCATTCGCGAGATCGACGCCAATCTTCGCGCGCACGAGCTGATCAAGGTGCGCGCGTTCAGCGACATCCGCGGCGAGCGCGATGCCATGCTGGGGCAGATCTGCGCCAAGCTCGGCGCCGCCCCGGTGCAGCACATAGGCAAGCTGCTGATACTGTGGCGGCCGGCACCGAAAGAACCGGTGGCAAAAGAGAAATTGGCTCACCCCAGGTCAACGCGCGGCCGGCGGCGGCCGCTCGTGGATCAGGGCAGGCAAGCAGGAAACATGCGGGATTCGGGCAAGGCAGGCAAGACGATGGCAAAATCCACACCCCAGGCGCGACGACCACGAAACCCGACCGCGAGAGCTCCGGCGAGACCGCCGTCTGCCGGCGCGTCGAGTCGGCGGGGTCCTCCCGGGGTGCCGTCGGCACCGGCATCGCGGGAGCGCCGCCGGCGCCGCGTGCCCTGAACCGGCGGGCTCGCTTCCGCGCGCCTCAGGCGCGAAATCCAACGCCGAGCGCTAGATATAGCGGACCGCGAGCACCTCGTACTCGCGAACGCCGCCCGGCGCCTGAACTTCGGCGATATCGCCCGCACCCTTGCCGATCAACGCGCGCGCAATAGGCGACTCGATGGAAATCTTGGACGCCTTGATGTCGGCTTCGTCGTCGCCGACGATCTGATAGCGGACCTCGGTACCCAACTCGAGATCCTCGAGATCCACCGTCGCTCCGAAAACGATGCGGCCCTCGGCATCGACCTGCGCCGGATCGACGATGTGCGCATTGGCGAGCGTGTCCTCGATGCGCGCGATTCGGCCCTCGATGAAGCCCTGCCGATCCTTGGCGGCATCGTACTCCGCATTCTCGGAGATATCGCCGTGCAGGCGGGCCTCGCCAATGGCCGCGATGGCCGCCGGACGGTCCACGGTCTTCAGCCGTTGCAGCTCGCTTCTGAGCCTCTCGGCCCCGGACACGGTCAATGGAATCTTGCTCATGGGCTTTAGTGGACCGTAACAGCCAGATCACTGCTTCGGCTGCTACGGTCCACGAGTGTGCCACCAAATAAAAGACCGGTCACGGCAGCGCCGCTCCCGGCCATCGTTGTGTACACGTCGATCTTACCGCAAAGTCGGCTTTAATGCAGCCACCCAGGGCAGCCGCGTCAGTGCAGCCTCCGGTGCAGCGCCTGCAGCGAATAGGGGACCAACTCGCGCAAGCCTTGGATGCCGGTTGCCGCGGCCCGCGCCCCGGCGATGGTCGTATAAGTCGGCACCTGATCGTTCAATGCCGCGCGGCGGATGGCGTAGCTGTCCCGGATGGCGCTGCGCTTCTCTTCCACGGTATTGATCACCAGGGCGATTTCGTCGTTCAGGAGCATGTCGACGATGTGCGGGCGGCCTTCGGCCACCTTGTTCACTGCCGTGACAGGCAATCCGGCAGCAGCCAGCGCCGCCGCCGTGCCACGCGTTGCCACCAGCGTGAATCCCAAGCCGACGAGGGTGCGCGCGACGTCGAGCACTCGCGGCTTGTCGGGATTCTTGACGCTGACGAACACCCTGCCCGCTTTGGGGAGCCGCACACCGGCGCCAAGCTGGGATTTAAGGAATGCCTCTGCAAACGTATCGCCCACGCCCATGACCTCGCCGGTCGACTTCATCTCCGGTCCCAGAATCGTGTCGACACCGGGAAACTTGATGAACGGAAACACCGCCTCCTTGACCGAGAAATACGGCGGCACGACTTCGCCGGTGATGCCCTGACTGGCGAGCGTCTGACCGACCATGCAGCGCGCGGCGATCTTGGCCAGCGCTCTGCCCGTCGCCTTGGACACGAAGGGCACCGTCCGCGAAGCGCGCGGATTGACTTCCAGCACATACACTAGACCCTGGCCGCCGTTGTCCTGCGGAAACTGAATCGCGAACTGCACGTTCATCAGGCCGACGACGTTGAGGCCGTGGGCCATCGCTACCGTCTGCCGGCGCAGCTCGTCTTGCAGCTCCTGGGAAAGCGAAAAGGGAGGCAGCGAGCACGCCGAATCTCCCGAATGCACGCCGGCCTGCTCGATGTGCTCCATGATGCCGCCGATGACGACATCCTTGCCGTTGGGGTTGTCATCGGCAAGCGCGTCGACGTCGACCTCGATCGCATCGTTCAGAAAACGATCGAGCAGCACCGGCGAATCGTTCGAGACCTTGACCGCCTCCCGCATATAGCGCTCGAGGTCGCGCTGCTCGTGCACGATTTCCATGGCGCGCCCGCCGAGGACGTACGACGGCCGGACCACCAGCGGGTATCCAATCGCGGTAGCGGCGGCTAGTGCTTCGGCTTCGGTCCGCGCGGTGCGGTTGGGCGGCTGCCGCAGCTTCAGCCGGTGCAGCATTTGCTGGAAGCGCTCGCGGTCCTCGGCCATATCGATCATGTCCGGCGTGGTGCCGATGATCGGAACGCCATTCTTTTCCAGGTCGCGCGCGAGCTTGAGCGGCGTCTGTCCTCCGTACTGGACGATCACCCCGAACGGCTTTTCGATGTGGACGATCTCCAGCACATCCTCGAGAGTGAGGGGCTCGAAGTACAAGCGGTCGGAGGTATCGTAATCGGTCGAGACGGTCTCCGGATTGCAGTTGACCATGATCGTCTCGTATCCGTCTTCCCGCAGCGCGAGCGCGGCATGTACGCAGCAGTAGTCGAACTCGATGCCCTGTCCGATCCGATTCGGACCGCCGCCGAGCACCATCACTTTCTTTCGGTCGGTCGGCTTCGCCTCGCACTCGTCCTCGTAGGTCGAGTACATATAGGCAGTCCGGGTCGAGAATTCGGCGGCGCAGGTGTCGACGCGCTTGTACACCGGCCGGATCCCGAGCGCGTGGCGGCGCGCGCGCACGTCGGTTTCCGTGGTCTTGGTCAGGTGCGCCAGACGGCGGTCGGAAAAGCCCATGCGCTTGAGCGAGCGCAAACGCCCGGCCGACAAATCCTCGAGCTTGCTCTTCTCGACTTCGAGCTCGGTGTCGACGATTTCCTTGATCTGGGCCAGAAACCAGCGATCGATCCTGGTGTGGGCGTGGACTTCGTCGAGCGGCATGCCGATCGCCAGCGCGTCGGCGACATACCAAAGTCGCTCGGCGCGCGGGTACGCCAGCTCGTCGGCGATGGTGTCCGGGTCGACGGTCTTGAGATTGAAACCATCGACGCCGGTCTCCAGCCCGCGCAGCGCCTTCTGCAGCGATTCCTTGAAGGTGCGGCCGATGGCCATCACTTCGCCGACGGACTTCATCTGCGTCGTCAGCCGGTCGTCGGCCTGCTTGAATTTTTCGAAGGCGAAGCGCGGCACCTTGGTGACCACGTAATCGATCGTCGGCTCGAACGAGGCCGGAGTCTGGCCACCGGTGATGTCGTTCTTCAATTCGTCGAGCGTGTATCCCACCGCCAGCTTGGCCGCGACCTTCGCGATCGGGAAGCCGGTCGCCTTGGACGCCAGCGCGGAGGAGCGCGACACGCGGGGATTCATCTCGATCACGATCATCCGCCCGTCGTCGGGATTAATCGCGAACTGGACGTTGGAGCCGCCGGTATCGACGCCGATCTCGCGCAGGACCGCGATCGACGCGTCGCGCATGATCTGATACTCCTTGTCGGTGAGCGTCTGCGCCGGCGCGATGGTGATCGAGTCGCCGGTATGCACGCCCATCGGATCCAGGTTCTCGATCGAGCAGACGATGATGCAGTTGTCCTTCTTGTCGCGCACCACTTCCATCTCGAACTCTTTCCATCCGAGGAGCGATTCCTCGATCAGGAGCTCGTGCGTGGGTGACGAGTCGAGGCCGTGCTTGCACATCTCGAGGAACTCGTCCTTGTTGTAAGCGATGCCGCCGCCGGTGCCTCCCAGCGTGAACGAGGGCCGTATCACCGCCGGAAAGCCGATGTCGCTTTGCACCTCCAGCGCCTGCTGGAGGTTGTGCGCAATGCCGGAGCGCGCCGAGGCGAGCCCGATGCGCGTCATCGCCGCCTTGAATTTCTCGCGGTCCTCGGCCTTGTCGATGGCTTTTTTCGATGCGCCGATCAGCTCGACGTCGAACTTGGTCAGCACGCCTTCTCGCGCCAAGTCGAGCGCGCAGTAGAGCGCGGTCTGGCCGCCCATGGTCGGTAAGAGCGCATCCGGACGCTCGCGCTCGATGATCTTGGCGACCATGGTCCAGGTGATCGGCTCGATGTAGGTCGCGTCGGCCATCTCCGGATCGGTCATGATCGTCGCCGGATTGGAGTTGACCAGGATGACCCGGTAGCCTTCCTCGCGCAGTGCCTTGCACGCCTGCGCGCCCGAATAGTCGAACTCGCAGGCCTGCCCGATGATGATCGGCCCGGCGCCGATGATCAGGATCGATTCGATGTCCGTGCGTCTGGGCATGACGTCAGCGCTTGAAGTTGCGCGCCCAGACCCGAGCGACGATTGGGTCCTGCTCGGCCAATGCAAGCGCGGATGCGACTTGGCGACAATGCTCGTCGACCCACGCGCGCCCCGGCTGCCAGCGCGACAGCATCGCGGCATACACGTCGAGCGCGGTCATTTCGCTGCCCAAAAGATACGGTGCCGGTTTCAGCGCCTGCTCGAGCATGGTCCAGTACGCCTTGAGGCGCTCGACGGCGCCGTCCTTGAGCTCGGCGCGCGCCGCCTTGCTCTTCACCCACCGTTCGGGAAAGTCGCCGACGCTGATCGCCGGATACATGTTGCCGGCGATGAAAACGACCCAGCGCAGCGCAAGAGCCCGGCGCGGGTCGCCGGCCGCCGGCAGAATACGCGCGGCCGGATAGCTGTCGTCGAGCATGACAATGATCGCCGCGCTCTCGGTCATGACGGTGCCATCGGCGAGCTTGAGCGTCGGCACCTGCTCCAGCGGGTTGAC
>DATNNK010000335.1:0-3081 GCA_035601875.1 Casimicrobiaceae bacterium
TCGGCAGCAGGAAAAACAGCGTGCCTAGGATATCGATCCACGTCTGCGCGCGCTTCGACAGCCGGCTCGAGATGACGTCGATGCGCACGTGCTCGTTGCGCAGCAGCGTGTAGCCGGCGAGGAACAGGAAGATCGCCGAGAAGAAGTACCACTGAATCTCCAGCAATCCGTTGGAGCTGTAGTTGAAAACCTTGCGCACAATCGCGTTGGCGGCGCTGATCAGCACTGTCACGAGCACCAACCAGTAGAATGCTTGGCCGACACGCTCGTTCAGGCGATCGATGATCCTGGACAGCGAAAGGAGGGATGACACGGGAGTTCCTCCGCGAAGATTGGCGGGGTTCGATGCTGATGCCGCAAGCGCGGCCTTTATCTTGCACGGCACCACGCGGCTTGCGGCGCAACGCGCGCTTTGGCGCGAAGATTAACCTGCCATCGGAGCCTTGGCAATTGGCGCGGGAGCCCCGATTGCGGAGGTCCGGCCTCGGACGCGCCAATGGTAAGATAACTGTTTCTCGCCCGATTCTTCTCCCATGCCGATCCGCACCCAGTCCTTGGCCGATGCCGACCCGGAAATCGCCGACGCCATCAGCGCCGAGAACCGCCGCCAGGAAGATCACATCGAGCTGATCGCCTCGGAAAACTACACCGGCCGCGCGGTGATGGAGGCCCAGGGCTCGAGTCTTACCAACAAGTACGCAGAGGGATATCCCGGAAAGCGGTATTACGCCGGCTGTGAGTTCGTGGACATCGCCGAGCGGCTTGCGATCGATCGGCTAAAAGAGCTTTTCGACGCCGAGTTCGCCAACGTGCAACCGCACTCGGGAACGCAGGCGAATCAGGCCGTGTTTTTCGCCACGCTCAAGCCCGGCGATACCGTGCTCGGGATGTCGCTGCCGCATGGCGGGCATCTGACCCATGGCTCCCCGGTGAACATGTCCGGCAAGTGGTTCAACGTCGTTGCCTACGGACTCGAACCAGAAACCGAGCTTATCGATTACTACAGCGTGGAACGGCTGGCGAAAGAGCACAAGCCAAAACTCATCATCGCCGGCGCGTCCGCGTATTCGCGGGTTATCGACTGGGCGCGCTTTCGCGCGATTGCGGATGCTGTCGGTGCCTATCTGATGGTCGACATGGCTCATTACGCCGGCTTGATCGCGGCCGATCTCTACCCCACGCCCGTCGGCATCGCGCACTTTGTCACCAGCACGACGCACAAGACGCTGCGCGGCCCGCGGGGAGGCTTCATCCTCGCCGGCAAGGAACACGAGAAGCTCATCAATTCGGCGGTCTTTCCCGGTCTGCAAGGCGGCCCGCTGATGCACGTGATCGCGGCGAAGGCGGTGGCATTCAAGCAAGCGCTGTCGCACGAATTCAAGGTCTATCAGGCGCGCGTGCTCGAGAACGCGCGCGTGCTGGCGACCGTGCTGCAGAACCGGGGGCTCCGGATCGTTTCCGGCGGCACCGATTCCCACATGTTTCTGGTCGACCTGCGGGCGAAGAATATAACCGGCAAAGATGCCGAGGCTGCGCTGACGCGCGCGAATATCACCGTCAACAAGAACGCGATTCCCAACGATCCGCAAAAGCCATTTGTGACCAGCGGAGTGCGCATCGGGAGTCCCGCCGTCACCACCCGTGGCTTCAGCGAGATCGAATGCGAGGAGCTGGCGCATTTGATCGCCGACGTCCTCGATGCGCCGGCTGACGCCAAGACACAGAAGCGTGTGGCCGCGGGCGTGAAATCGCTGACCACGAAATTCCCCGTCTACCGGTGAGTCATCATCGACGGCCCGGTTGCGGGCGGCGGGCAGAAACGCATTCGATTGTTCAACTGCCCCGATCCGCCTCGAACCGGCTCAGACGATGAAATGCCCGTTTTGTGGAAGTGCGGAAACCCAGGTCGTCGACTCGCGGGTTTCGGAAGCAGGTGATTCAATTCGCCGCCGCCGGCGTTGCCTTGCGTGCCAGAAACGATTTACGACCTACGAAACAGCGGAACTGCGATTGCCGCAGATCGTCAAGCAAAATGGCACGCGCGCCGACTTCGACGCCGATCGGATCCGCAACGGATTTCAGCGCGCTCTCCATAAGCGTCCCGTGCCGACCGAGTACGTCGACCAGGCCGTCGAGCGAATCGTGCAGCAGGTGCTGGGTTTAGGGGAGCGCGAGATTCCGTCGCGTCAGGTCGGCGAGATGGTGATGCAGGAGCTCTACAAGCTCGACAAGGTTGGATACATCCGCTTTGCCTCGGTGTATCGCAGCTTTCAGGACGTCGCCGATTTCAGGGACGCGCTGCAGGAAGTCGAGCCGGCGCCGCTACGGCGCAAGCCGCGCTAGGTCTGCGGCCGCGGAAGTCGACCCCGCATCGGATCGGATATGATCGCCGCGACGGATCGCGACATGATGACGCGCGCGCTCGCGCTCGCGGAACGCGGCTTGTTCACGACCACGCCCAATCCGCGTGTCGGCTGCGTGATCGCACGCGACAGCTTGGTGCTGGGCGAGGGCTGGCACGAGCGCGCCGGCGGCGCCCACGCGGAGGTTCGCGCGCTGGACGACGCGCGTGCCCATGGCAACGATGTGCGTGGCGCAACGGCGTACGTCACGCTGGAGCCGTGCAATCACCAGGGAAGGACGCCACCTTGCACCAGCGCGCTGCTCGCCGCCGGAATCAAGCGCGTGGTGGCGGCAATGAACGATCCGGACCCACAAGCGGCCGGCGGCGCTGATCGCCTGAGGGCCGCGGGAGTCACGGTCGAGGTCGGTCTCCTCGAAAACGAAGCGCGAGAGCTCAACGTCGGCTGGCTGCACCGGCTGCGCTATGGCCGACCCTGGATCCGCGTCAAGGTCGCGGCAAGTCTCGACGGCCGCACCGCGCTGGAAAACGGCGCCAGTCAATGGATCACCGGCGCGGAAGCGCGCGCCGACGGGCATCGCTGGCGCGCGCGGGCTTGCGCGATTCTCACCGGTATCGGCACCGTGCGGCAGGACGATCCGCGACTGACCGTGCGAGCGATTGCGACGCCGCGCCAGCCGCTGAAAGTGGTGGTCGATCGTCACGGCGATCTGCCGGCC
>DATNNK010000336.1:0-4028 GCA_035601875.1 Casimicrobiaceae bacterium
CTCCCCTTCTGTTTGAGCGCAGAGAGCAAACGGTATGTTCATTAGCTATTCTGCTCCGCCGTGATGCTCATGGGCTCAACCGACTACGTTCCACGTTACCGAACACCAAGCGCACTACACAATGATGTCTGCGTCGTTACGGTTGTAACCGCCCTCCTCCGCCGCGATCGGTTCAATGCGCCAGGCCATATGCTCCGCGCGAGGAGTTCGGCGGTGGCTTTGCTTCTGGCCTCGTTAGCTGCGAACAGCGATTAAGTGCTGCCGCAATTTCTGCGGCAATTATGGGCCAATGCGCGACGTCCACGATGCCGGCAAACATCAGACGATCAGCATCGATTTCTTCCGTCGATTTCGTCGCCAGCACGATCGGCAGACGAGGCGCGGCCTTGTGCAGCGCAGCCGCCAGTTCGAGCGACGACTTGACCGAACCGAGATGGCCAACGATCAGCACATCGAACCGCTCTGGAGCGGCACGGCACGCGGCCAACGCCGCGTCGGCAGCTGTAAATCCGACCGGCTCATAGCCGAGCGCCGCCAAAATCTCTTCGTCCCTCAGTAATCGCGCGCTATCGCTGGCAGCAATCAGCACTGTCTCGCCAAATCCCAGTGGACGCACCGGTGCATCCAGCCCCGGCGTGGCCGTCGCAAGGCAGGGCAACCAAACTTCGAACCGACTGCCCTCGCCCGTGCTCTCTACGTTCATCGCTCCGGTATGGTCACGTACGATTTCATGTACCGTTGCCAGTCCGAGGCCGTTCCCGGTCGGACGTGTTGTGAAGAAAGGCTCGAAGAGCCGAGCCAGAGTCAGCTTGTCCATGCCACGGCCGGTATCCCTCACCGCTATTCGCACATATCGGCCCGCTTGAAGCTCGCCATGGGTGAGCAAGTGCCCGCCGGCGACTTCGTGCACCTCGGTCTCGACCTCGATGCGTCCGGAATTTTCCATCGCCTGCGCTGCATTGTTGCAGAGATTGAGAATCACCTGCTGCAATTGCGCCAGCTCGCCAGACACGACGGCGGTCACCGGCGGTTCGTGGATCACGAGATCGATCCCGGGCGGCAGGGACACATTCAGCAGCGACGCCGCCTCGGTAATCACAGCCCGGGCACTCAAAGGCCTGCGACGCGCGTCGCGGTGGCGTCCGAATTTAAGAATCTGATCGACGAGATCGCGCGCCCGCTCTGCTCCGCGGCGGATCGCATCGAGATTGCGAAGCGGCCGGGCGTCCGGACCGAGATGCTCTTCAATCACTTCCGAATGGCCGAGAATCCCACCCAGGATATTGTTGAAGTTATGGGCGATGCCGCTGGTGAGCGTACCTATCGTTTCCATGCGCTGCGCCTGCTGCAAGCGCGCCTCCAGCCGTGCACGTTCTTTTTCCATGGTGTGCCGTTCGACAGCATAGACGATGGTATCGAGAGCCATGCGCAAAAGACTGAGTTCGCCGGAAGCGGTAATGCGACAAGGCCGGCCCATCGCATCGAAACCGAGCGCAACGCGGGTACCGTCCTTATCGACGTTCGTCACGCACGCCCATCCCCCAATGCCAAGGGCCACGCACGCGTCTTTATTTTCTCCCGGCGGCATCCGACTGACGCGTGGAACATGGACAATTCCATCGGCGGCGGGGCCGAACCGGGCCGCGAGCACAGGCGCAGCTTCCGGCCAGCCCGGCGAAAAGCTCATCCCTGCCCTGCACCAGACGTGCAGCCGCGGCGTCGGGCCAGACAACACAAAATAGGCGCGGTCGGTACCGATGCAGTTCACCATATCGGCGAGCGCTCTTACGATCTCCGCATCGATATTCTGCGACGGCGCGTTGATGAAGCGCATTGAAATACCCGCGAGCACGTGCTCGAACGCCGCGCGGCGCTGAAGTGCGTTCGCCCGCGTCCGCAGCCGCAGGCCAAGATAAACCAGAAACCCGACCAGAAGCAGCGATGTGCCGTAGAGCAGCCGACGGTACTGTCGTGCCGTCGTCCTCGATATGCCCTGGCGCATCAAGATCATCGCGCGGAGCGAGTCCTGGTCCCGATTTCGCGGCAAAGCGCGCATCGCCGTCAACGTGTTGTCGACTGCGGGCAGAAGGTCATGAAGCAAGCGTCCGTGCGCCAACAATGCTTCCACGGATTCACTATCGCCGGATGAGCGAGCCCGGTTTCCGAGTTCATCCAGCCGGTCTTGGACGTCGCGCGCAGCTGCCGACGAGGTATCGAGCGTCAGGTGAAGCATCGCGGCAGCCGCGGCGCTGATTGTCGGGCCCAGATCCGATGAGACCGGACGGACGCTGAACCGCCCGAAAACAGCAAGGGAATTGTGCAACAGCGCGTTGTCGCTCTTGAAGCGTTCGACCAACTCCTCTTGCTGGTCGACTGACGCCACAAGTTGATCGAGGGCTGCTGTCGTCTCGCTATCGATAGCGGCAGTCTCGCGCAGTCGAGAAAGAGATTCGTGCAGTTCGTTGATCTCACGGACCAATGGATCGTAGTTGCGTAATGTGCCGGCGCGCGCCGTGAAGACATCGCGATACAGCGCGCTTTCCAGCATTGCGAAGCGGTCGAGCGCCGCGAACGCAAGATCGAACAGTTCCGCTTCTGGGTTGATGGCGCGCAGCGACAGCCAAGTCAGCAGCAGAACGAGAAGGGATACGATCGCCGCGGCCGGAGTTACCTTCATTGAGACGCCCCAACGACGGCTCGGCCGCGATAGGTCCCGGTCAGCGTCTTCAAGAACGCAACAAGGGAATCGACTTGTTGATCCGTCAGCGTCCGATCAAGCTGCGCCGCCGCCATCTTGCGCACGGCCTCCTCGAGGGTCGGTGCGCTGCCGTCATGAAAATAAGGCGGCGTTGTCGCGACGTTGCGCAGGCTCGGTACTCGCACAATCTCGGGTTTCCCCGGCACGAGTGGACGGAAGACCCCCTGCCGCTCGAAGAGATTGCCGCCGACATTCACGCCCTGATGGCAAGAGCTGCAGCCGAGCGATTTGAACAATTGATAGCCCGCCAATTCGCCAGGCGAAAGCGCCGACGCCTCGCCACCGAGCCAGCGGTCAAATCGGCTTCCCGGCGTAAGCAACGATCTCTCAAAGGTCGTCAGGGCGTCCAGGAAGCTGGCGCGATCCGGCGTACGCCCGTAGGTCGCGCGAAATTGTTGCACCATCTGCGGATCGGCGTTGAGCTTGCGAAGGACTTCATCAACGCTCGTCCTCATGTTCACCGGATTTTCCAATGACGACTCGACATGTGCCCCGAGGTCCCGAAAGTTGCCCTCCCAATTCATTCGAAAATTGAGTGCGGCATTGAAGACAGTCAGAGTGTCGAAAGGAGGTTTCGACCCGTCATGGGCCACGGTTTGGCCGCCGCCGGCACCATTGGTTCGCAAGTCATGACAGGACGAGCACGCGAGCTTTCCGTCGGCGGACAGGCGATGGTCACCGAACAGACGCTCTCCAAGTGCCAGCTTCCGCGGCTCGGCCGCGGGCGGCGGCGGAATCGGTGTTATCGGTTCCTGATCGGCCAACGGCTTCGCGCCCGAAGGCTCGGAATCGGGAGCTTGCGCAGCCGCTCCGCTCGCCAGCACTAGTAGCAGTGCCAGGCAGATCCACAGCGGCCGCCGGCGCGCGCGCGAAACGGCCGGCACCACCAGCCCGCGCGCAGACGTAATTTCCAAATGGTGACGCCGACACGAGACCGGCGACCACAATTGTGTCATTCGCAACGATCTCCACGGCCCGCAAGGTGTTCGATGTCGGAGCGGGAAATTCCGATATCTCTTAGCCTTCGATCGTCCAAAGCCCGCAGCATGGCGATCGTCAGGCGGCTGTCTCGCCCGCAGCGGATTCTCGATCGAAGGCTCGCAAGAAACGACGCGATAGACGTGCTCCACCCCGCAACAGCGGCGTGCGTCCTCTCCGATCGCTCGATGTGTTCGGTCTTCACAAGAGCAGCTGCGCTGGACCGAGTCTGACGCGATACCAAAAACGGCGCGCGTCCTCTGATCCCGTCGTTTGCAATCGGGGATATTTC
>DATNNK010000337.1:0-4158 GCA_035601875.1 Casimicrobiaceae bacterium
GACTCCAGAGCTCGGAGAGCTTCTGGCCGAAAGTACGCGCCAGGATGTCGGTGGCGCTGCCGGCGGTGAATGGCACGATGACGTGCACGGGTTTGCTCGGATACGGTTGGCCAGCCGCTTGTCCCGCTGCTTGTTCAACAACCAGGAGCGGCCACAACATCGCAATACCGAAAGCCGCGATATAACGTGCAAATCTCATGCTTGGCTCCTTCGCCCTTGAAGGTGCGAACTCATTCGCACGCAACGTGTTGCTCATGCCGGCGTCACGGCTGCAAAATTAGCGTCGTCCCCGCGAAAGGGGGGACCCAGCGGCGTGAAAAAGACACTGGATTCCCGCTTGGCCGTTCCTCGAAACTTCGCCCTGCGGGCTCGTTTTCGCGGGAATGACGATATTAGAATTCCTGGCGTCGCGCATTTTCGCAACAGCCAATAAATCGATCACTACAAACCGTCGCTCACCGGAACATTTTCCGGCTCGAGCTTGACGCCCGATGCCTCGGCTTCGAGCACCAGCAGTTTGGCAAAATCTTCATCGGTCATGCCGCGCCCGATCAAGGTTTGCAGCACGTCGCGGGTGATCGATGCCAGCGGCATCGGTACGCCGTAGCGGCGCCCCGCATCCAGGCCGAGGTCGAGATCCTTGCGTAGCAGGTACGGCGTGAACGTCACCTTGAAGTCGAGTTTGACGAACGCCGGCGTCTTGTAGCGCGTGAAGACCGAACCCATTACGCTCTGGTTCAGAAATTCCAGAAAGGCGTGGCGCGGCACGCCTGCTTTTTGCGCCAGCACGGTGATCTCGGCGAGCGACTGGGTGACCACCCCGAGAAAAACGTTGTGACAGATCTTGACGATGCGCGCGAGCTCGCCCTCCCCGACGTAGCTTGCCGCGGGAGCGATCATCCTGAGGTACGGCAACGCCGCGTCGTAGGCCGCCTTCGGCCCGGAACAGACGAACGAAAGCTTACCCGCCTTGATCACTTTCGCGTTTCCCGAAACGGGCGCCGCGAGCAGCTCGACGCCGCGCTCCTCCAACAGGGCGCGCAACTCGGCCGAGCCTTCGAGCGAAATCGACGAGCATTCGACGACCATGCGCGGCAGTTTTCCTTTGCCCGACAAGAGCCCGTTCGGACCGGCGACGACTTGCCTGACGTCATCCCAGGTCGACACCATGCAGAAGACGATGTCGCACACGGCAAGGTCGGCCAGCGACGTCGCGATTTTCGCGCCGTGCCGGGTCAAGGGCTCGGCTTTGGCACGCGTGCGGTTCCAGACCGTGACGTCGCCGCCACCTTGGGCGAGCCGCGCCGCCATTTCGTAGCCCATGCGGCCGGTGCCGATCCAGCCCAGTTTCAAATTTGGCTCTGTGGTCACTATGCTCTCTTTGATCTCTGCGCTCAGTAGGCTTCAGCAGGTTTCAGCAGGCCTCAGTATGCATTGGCAATCGGAAGCTCTTCCGCCGGGTACAAGGAAATGATCTTCGGTCCGGAAGGCGTGAGAATGACTTCTTCCTCGATGCGCGCTGCGGAGATGCCGTCGCTTGCCGGGCAATACGTTTCCACCGCGAACACCATCCCGGCCTTGAGCTCGATCGGCTCCTTGAGCGAGTTCAAGCGCGAGACGAGCGGCCGTTCGTGCAGGCCGAGACCCAGACCGTGGCAGAAGTTGAGACCGAAGGCGTCCATCTCGCCCGCGAAGCCGATGTCCTTCGCCGTCGGCAGCGAGCGTGCGATTTTGTCGGTGCCGACACCCGGCTTCAGCAGGGCGATGGTGCGATCCATCCATTCTCGCGCCTTGCGATACGCGGTGCGCTGCGATGACGTCGCGCGGCCGACGTTGAAGGTGCGGTAGTAGCAGGTGCGATAGCCCATGAACGACTGGATGATGTCGAAAAACGCCTGATCGCCGGGACGAATCAGGCGGTCGGTGAAGTTGTGCGGATGCGGGCTGCAGCGCTCGCCGGAGATGGCGTTGATCGCCTCGACGCAGTCCGATCCCATGCCGTAAAGGCGCCCGGTGGCGAGCGCAACGATCTCGCTTTCCTTCACTCCCGGCTTGAGCGCCTCGGCAATGTCCTGATACACGCCGTCGACCATCGCCGCGGCCATGTTGAGCAGCGTCAGCTCGTCGATGTTCTTGACCTCCCGCGCCGCGAGCAGCGTCTGCTGCCCGTCGCGAACTTCGATCCCCAGCTTCTGCAGCTCGAAGAGCATCGGCGGCTCGACGACGTCAAGACCGAGCGGCATGTTGCCGACACCCTCGGCGTCGAGTATCGACTTGATCTCGCGCGCAGCGTCGCGGAACAGTGCGATGTCGCCGCCGACTGCGCCGCGCAAGCCGAGCAATCCTGCTCGGCAATGGTCGTGCGCGAGCCACGGCGCGTGCAGGCGATGATGCTTGGCGGCGGAGCCGAAATCCCAAATGTACGGATCGCCGTTACCGGTGAGCAGCGAATAGCGGGTCAGCTTGTCGCGTGCCCATTCGCCGATGACGGTGCTGGTAGTGTAGCGGATGTTGTGCTGGTCGAAAGATAGCAGTGCGCCCAGCCCCGAATTCGCCAGCGCGGCGCGCGTTCGCGCAAGACGGTAATCGTGCAGCCTCCTGAAGTTGATGCGTTCCTCGAAATCGACCTGGGTATGCCCGGGCGATTGCAGCGGACGGTCCCAGCGATGATCAGGGTCGATGTCGTCCGGACGGACGATCTTCGGCTCTCGTGTTTTTCGCGCCATGCGCTGCCTTTCACCGCTCAGGGTTTGCCGAGCGCTTTCTCATAGTAGGAAAGGTCGACGTATTTCAGCGGATCGGTCAAGGTCTTTGGCGGCGAGCCGAACTTGCTGCGCAGGCGCAGTACCGTGCGCATGCCCGCGAGGTCGGGCGCGAGATCGCGCGAGAGGCCGCCTTTGTCAGCGAGCAGCAGATCGTAGGATTGTTTCGCAAGCGCAGGAGTCATGTCGCGAACGTTGGCGATCAGAATCGCTTCGACGATCTCGCGGTTGGCGCGGTCATACAGCCACTGCGTTGCGGCAAAATAGGCGCGAATGAATCCGACCAATGCGGCGTCGTGCTCGCGAGCCCAGCTTCTGCGTGCGACCCCCACCGTGCCCTGATACGCGCCGAGAGCGTCCGCGCTGGCGAGCAGATTGAAGCCGCGGTTTTGCGCCAGCAATTCGAATGGCGTGCGAAGGAGCGTCGCATCGTGCTTACCCGCGATCAGCTCGCGGTATCGATTCGCGGTGCCGCCAGCGCGCACGAAATTCACGTCGGTTTCGGCAAGCGCGTTGCTGGCGACAAGCTCGCGCGCCACAAAAGCAAAGCCGGTCGTCATCGCGTCCACCGACAGCGTCTTGCCCTTCAAGTCTTCGAAACGCTTTACTGCCGGCGCGGCGACGATCGCCAGAAAGCCACCGTCTCCACCGATGAATGCGAAGAGGTCCGGATTGTCGGGAATCTTCGCTTCGCCCTGTCCTTCCTGGTAGGCGACGACGTTGTCGAAACCGGCGAATGCGATGTCGGCGCGGCCCTCGAGCACGGCAGTGACCAGGAATACCGACGTCGGCGTGTACGAAAGTTGCACCGCTACGCCCTGCGCCTCGAAAAAGCCCTGACGTTGCGCCGCCCAGAGCGGAAGATTCCACCCGCCGTCGAAGGTGATTACGCGAAGTGCTGTAGGCGTCTGCACCTGCGTCAACACCTGCACCTGCGCCTGCGCCTGCGACTGGATCGCCGATGCGATGACACAGGCGAAAATAAAGCATCCGATGATGCGCATTATCACGTCACACCTCCTGCGCTCAACGCTCGTTGTTTAGATTTGCAAGCTGGTCTCTGGCAGCGACAATAACCGATGTCCGTGCCGCTGTAAAAGCCGGTTTGAGGCGCCGCCCGGCATCGCAGCGAACTGCCGAGCGAATTCTGACTCGGGCACTAGGACAGCTGAGGCCGGTCGCCGGAAGGCGAGGTCCGCTCTCGCAAGCAGCAGCCAGGCGAGTGTGCACCCCAGCAACACGCCGGCAAGGAGATGCTTGACGTTGTGGCCGGAAACCAACATGCCGGTCGCGGAGTAAATCTCGTTGTCCAGGCGTTCCGCCACGGTCATGGTGATATCGAGCCCAAGCGCCGCCCACAGCCAAGGCGCGCCCGAATGTCGCCCGCGACGCAGCA
>DATNNK010000338.1:0-3506 GCA_035601875.1 Casimicrobiaceae bacterium
ATTTCGCGAGTTCCTCGTCGGTGAGTGGGCGCGCCACGCTGCCACGGCAATGAGTCACGCGATTCGCGAACGTGCGCGTGTCCAGAAGGGTTATCAGCGCGGACGCCTCGTCCGGCGCATAGGCCGGATCGGCAGCCACCGCGATCCTCTCGCGCATCGCGATGACCGCCGGATCGCGGACGCACCGGTCACTTGCCTGTTCAAGTCCCGCCGCGCCATGCACGAGCGCCGCGGCAACCCAATGATAAATGCTGACCTGCGCCTCGATCCCGGTCTGCGGCGCCTTACGAGTTGCTCGTTCCACCGCTCGACGACGCGCATCGCCTCGTCCCGCGCGGCCTTGTCGGGTGCGTGGGCCCGCAGAGAGGCGGAGATATCATGCCCTCGTGTGCGAACGCCCATTGGGCCAATATCCGCGAATTGAAAGGAAAGCGCGAGGGGTGATGTGTCCGCTCATACTCCAGCTTCCGACAAGTTGCTGCACCGCGGCAAGTGAAGCGATGGGCCAAAAGGCGACGAAGTGCATCGCAGCAAAAATGGCCCGCTATTCAATTACCTCGTCGGAGGTGGCCACAAGCGTCTGAGGGACCATGATATCGAACAAACTTGCTGTCTTGGCGGCTAGGGTGTCTGTGCTATTTTTTTTTAGATGCCCGTCTGAATGCCGACTGCCAGTAAAACTGCACGAACTAAAAGGATCGTCGCTGGAATACTAACTACATGACCAACCTGATCGACGCGTGGCAGTCTAGGAATAAAGATATTTGCGATTATGCTGCTCCCCATGCCAAGAATGAAAAACAGCACCCCGTTGGCTATGCCGAATTCTTTCGCCACATAAGCTGAAAGCAACCAGCTGAGCCAGTTAAGGCCGGTACCGATGAAACCGGTAGCGACGGAATAAAACTCAGACGAAGCGCTCGGTTTCTGAGTTTTTTCATGTAAGCGCCGGTTCAGGTCAGGACGCTGGAGATAGAGGATAGAAATTTGTAACAGAACTACAAATACATACGCTAACCCGGATCATGCACCACTCTGCATGTTTTTTCACCTCCTTGGGGCTGGCGCGCGCCGGCGACCCGTCCGTTTGGATCGGTGTGAGGCAACTCGCCGTGCAACACGTTTGGGATTGATCTGCCTTCTCGGCGGCTCGTCGGGGCGCGCGGCCCCGGGGCTCATGGACCGGACGGCATCATGCCGAGCGCGACGGTTCGGAACAACGCCCGCTCCGGGCAACTCGTCGGCAATTGGACGCGAATGCGCGCGATATGCTCGATCACGCGCGCGCCGATCTTGATCAGGCGGTCGCGGATCGTCGCGAACTCAGCCGTCGCGAGCGGATCTGCCTTGGGAATCGCGGCGCGCACGCCGTGCATCAGCCAGAACGCGGCGGTGTGGAGGGCGAGCCGCACCTGATTGGCGGTCGCGCTGTGACACGACATGCGGTCCGACGCCAGCTGCGCCTTGTGCAGCTTGATCAGGTTCTCCATCTGCCCGCGCTGGCAATAGACGTCCTCGTAAAGGTGCTGCGCCGAGCCTTTGAGCGAGGTGACGACGTAGCGGATGTCGACCTCCTGGCGCATGCCGGTCGAGGTGGCCTCTCCGGCATCCGGCTGCAGCGAGCATTCGAGCCGCGCCACCACTTTGCGCGCACGCTTCCAGCTGCCGGCCTGGTAGGTGAAGCTCGCATAGGTGCGCAACTTCGTCTGGCTGCTCTTGGCATGATGGAAGCGCAGATTGTCGGCGGTCTCGGCCACCAGCGCATCAAGCGCGGTATTGCCGGGGAGGCCAAAAATATAGTCGGCGCCGTCGTCTTCCGCCCACTCCATCGCCTCGACGCGACCGTAGTGACTGTCGCCGCGCCACACCATGCGGGTGTTCGGCCAATGCTGCCTCAGGCGCTTCGTCACGTGCTTGATGACGGTCCTCACCTCCGTGCCCTTCGGGGTGCGTGCCGGGCGCAGAATGGTAGCGACCGGCGTGCCGCTCGCTACGTGATAGATGTGCATCGACGCAAAGCCGCGCTCGTCGTGGTGCGCGTTCCAGAACGCGAGTTGCTGGCCGCCATGCGCCGCGCAGAACGTGTCGTCGATGTCGAGAATCTCCTGCTTGCCCGGCTTAACGGTCGTGCCGAACTGATCGAGGAGAGCCGCAGCGAGCCGCGCCGCCTCGGTCTTGCTCGGCGCATTCTCCAGACGGCTGATGGTCGATTGCGAGGCCAGCGGTGCCCCGGTCTCCGGACAGCGGCCGACCGCGACCTTCATCAGCGGATCGTGCCGCAGCCGGTCGAGGTCGATGGCATCCTCGTGTCCGCACGCGATCGCTGCGACGCGCTCCATCACCATCTCGAACATCGCGTGCCGGATGCGGTCGGGATCGCGGCGATCCGGCATCGCATCGGCGAGCCGACGGCACACACCGAGCTTGCGCTCCGCCTGCCGGAGCAGCAGCAAACCGGCATCGGACGACTGGTTGCCGCCGTCAAAATCCACTGTGAGTTTCTTGCGGCGAACACTTGGAAGGTCGAAGGGAAGCGGCGTATTGTCGGTCATGGCGGCTGTGGCGCTCGGCTGATACGCGATGCAACTCGTCTCGACACCGATTTGCTACGTGAATCGCTCGCTTTGCGCCACAGCCGTCACTGAATTCTCACGCGTCGTGCATAATCCGGGCTAGGTAAGAGTGGTCGCCTGAGCATCGGCATTCAACCGTCCTTGGGAGCAGGCTTTTTCCGCGAACTTTTCCGGGCCTATTCTGACCGGCACCCGGGGGTGACCTTCGACTGGGCCGAGGGTGCGCCACCCACCGAGCATGTCTCGTCGGTCCAGAGGAGACTGCTTGATGTGGCAATCGTCAGTGACACAACGGAGGTTGGCGGTTGCGAAGCTGTTACGCTTTGGACCCAACGCCTTTTCGTTGCGCTGCCCGATGGCCATTTTCTCGCAAAGCGCGGGACCGTTGATTGGCGGGATCTCCGGGGTGAGCGATTCATTATTCGAGAAGCCAAATGTGACCCCGCTCTTTACGAGCGCGTGACAAGGCATGTTGCTGATCGGAATCGAAGCCCGGTCATCCACAAGCTGAACGTTGGACGCGAAACCGTGATGCATCTCGTTGCGTTGGGTCAGGGAGTGAGCATAACCACCGAAGCAACTCTCGCCACGACCTACCCAAGTGTCATATTTCGTCCGATAACGGGAGGCGACGAAACGGTCCAGTTCCGTGCGGTTTGGTTGTCTGGAAGCGCTAATCCGGCGCTTACGAGGTTCTTGAGCTTGGCTCGAAGCCTGGCGAAGCAGGAACGACGAGAGCGGAATGCCTCTCGAAAACATGGATCGGGACCAACGCTAGACGGGATTACTTTGCCCCTTGCTTTTCTCGGCGCGCTCGCAAGAAGGCTCGGTCTGTCGACATGAACCGCGCCAGCATAGCAGGGATGAGTTTCACCGTGTCGACGGACTTACCGGTCTCCTGGCCGAGCACCTCGCTGTAGGCGACGAGGTCGC
>DATNNK010000339.1:0-3582 GCA_035601875.1 Casimicrobiaceae bacterium
AGCGGTGGCTTCCGGCGCGCGCTTGAGTTCTACCTCGGGATGTTCCAGCGGGGCTGGGCGCCGCCATTGACCAATGCCGAGGTATCCAACGTGTGGAGCGAATTCGGTCGCGGATATTTTTCGTTCTACATATCCGGTCCCTGGAACATCGGTGAATTCAAACGCCGCCTGCCGGCGGAGAAGCAGGATTCCTGGATGACTGCCCCGCTGCCTGGGCCGAATGGTCCCGGCGCCTCGATCGCTGGCGGTTCGAGCCTGGCAGTATTCAGCGCTTCGCGTAACAAGCCGGCCGCGTGGCAATTGATCGATTACCTATCGCAACCTGCTGTCCAACGACGTTTTCATGAGCTCACCGGAGATCTCCCGCCTCGACGCGCCTCCTGGACCGACGGGCCGATCGCGGACGATGTCTATGCGCGCGCCTTCCGTGACCAGTTGGAACGCGTCAAGCCGGCGCCGAAAGTGCCGGAGTGGGAGCGCATCGCCAACGAGATGCGGGTGGTCGCCGAGCGCGCGGTACACGGCGAGCTTTCGGTGGATCAGGCAGTGAAGGAGCTCGACGCGCGCGCCGACAGGATTCTCGAAAAGCGCCGCTGGCTGCTCGGACGCGGAGCGGGTGGTTGAGATTCGAGCGCGCCGCGTGGTGGTTCGTCGGGCCGGCCCTGCTTGTCATCGGCGTGTTCTTTTTCCTGCCGGTTTTCGCCGCGTTGCTGATGAGCCTCACCGATTTCGACATCTACGCGCTGGCCGATCTTCGGAATCTACGCTTTGTCGGCTTGGGCAACTACGTTTCGCTTCTGCAAACGCCGCTTTTCTGGCAGGCGTTCGGTAACACGCTCTATTTCGTCGTCGTCGGGGTGCCGCTATCGATTGGCGTCTCGCTCGGCGCGGCGCTGCTGTTGCACTCGAGATTGGCGCGGTTCAAGGCATTTTTTCGCACCGCTTTGTTCGCTCCGGTGGTGACGACGCTGGTCGCGGTCGCAGTCATCTGGCGGTATCTATTCAATACCCGCTATGGGTTACTCAACTACGCGTTGGGCGGCGTCGGGATTCAGCCCATCGATTGGCTCGGTGATCCGCATTGGGCCATGCCCGCGATCATCGTATTCGCGGTGTGGAAGAATTTCGGCTACAACATGATCATCCTGCTCGCGGGACTGCAGAGCATCCCGGAGGAGCTCTACGAGGCGGCGCGGATCGACGGCGCATCGATCTGGCGGCAGTTCCGTTATGTCACGCTGCCGATGCTCGCGCCGATCCTGCTCATGGTCAGCATCCTCACCATCGCCGGCTACTTCCAGCTCTTTGCCGAACCCTACGTGATGACGCAAGGCGGTCCGCTGCAGAGCACGGTCAGCGTCCTCTATCTCATGTACGAAGAAGGATTCAAGTGGTGGAACCTGGGCTCGGCATCTGCCGTAGCCTTTGTCCTGTTCCTGGTCATCTTTGGCATCACCGCACTGCAACTACGCTATACGCGGCAGGGAGCCTGGACGTGAAGCGCAAGCTCGCCGCGCCGCTTGTCAACGGCCTGCTGCTTGCCGCCGCCGTGATTACGCTCTTCCCCCTGTTCTGGATGGCTTCGACATCGTTGATGGCGCCGGGCGAGTCCAGCACCTTTCCGCCCCCCCTTTTTCCGAATCGCGCGACGTTCGCGAACTACCGCGAGCTCTTCGCCCACGCGGGGCTCGGCCGATATCTGGCGAACAGCGTACTCCTCGCGACCGTCGCGACCATCGTCTCGCTGGTATTCAATGTCTCGGCAGGCTACGCATTTGCCAAGCTCCGATTCGCCGGGCGTGAGCGTATTTTCAGGCTGCTGCTCGGTGCGCTGGTGATCCCCGGGCAAGTCGCGATGGTGCCGCTGTTCCTGCTCCTCAAACATCTCGGTCTGGTCAACACCTATGGCGGCGTGATCGTTCCGGCGATGGCCAGCATCTTTGGCATCTTCCTCGTCCGCCAGTACGCGTTGTCGATCCCGAACGAGCTCCTCGAGGCGGCGCGCATCGATGGCGCCAGCGAGTTTCGAATCTTCCGTTTGATCGTGGTGCCGGTGTTGAAGCCCATCATCGTGACTCTCGCGGTTTTTACGCTGCTCGGCACCTGGAACGACTTCATGTGGCCGCTCATCGTGCTCACCGA
Source organism: Casimicrobiaceae bacterium (assembly GCA_035601875.1). Lineage (GTDB taxonomy): Bacteria > Pseudomonadota > Gammaproteobacteria > Burkholderiales > Casimicrobiaceae > PALSA-1003. Next base: position 2,143 of record DATNNK010000339.1, read on the forward strand.
CAAGGATCTCTATACCTTGCCGGTGGCGCTCGCCACCTTGTCGCGCGAGCACGTTCAGGACGATGAGATGATGATGGCAGGATCCGTGGTGACGATTCTTCCCGTGCTGCTGGTCTTCCTGTCGCTGCAGCGCTACTACATTCAGGGTCTGATGGGAGGGAGCGTCAAGGGATGATGAGCGCCATCGAACCAAGCCAGCGTCGGCGCTACCAGGACACAAGGCCTGCGACTGCCGGGCTCGGTCTCGCCATCGTTACCTGCTGCTTCCCGATTTGGGCGCGGTCCGCCGAACTGCCATCGCCGCGCATGCTGGATAGCTTCGACCAAATAGCAGCATGGCAGCCAGTGGCTTCCGATGACGTTCGCGCATCGATCTATTCCGCCGAAGGGCCCCACGGCCGCGCCATCCGGTTGGACTTCGACCTCACCGGTACCGCCGGTTATGCAATCGCCCGCCGTGCTCTGCCACTCGACTTGCCGCCGAACTACGAAATCTCGTTCTATATGCGCGCCGATGCGCCGGTGAATAACCTTCAATTCAAGCTGATCGACGCCAGCGGAGATAACGTGTGGTGGTTCAATCGTCCCAATTTCGAATTCCCGCGCCAGTGGCAGTTGGTGACGATCAAAAAGAGGCAAATCGAATTCGCATGGGGGCCGACCAAGGATCGCACGCTGACCCATGCTGCCACGATCGAGTTCGTCGTAAGCGCCGGTCGCGGCGGCGGCAACGGCTCGGTCTATGTCAGCGAGCTTGGCTTGCGCGAGCTTGCACCGGAACCAACCAGTTTCCCTGCACCTTCCGCGCAGGCATCATCGTATTTGCCTGGTTCGGAACCCTTGTTCGCAGTCGATGGGTCCCTCGCCACAGGGTGGAAGAGCGATCGCGCCACGGGCAAGGCACAGGCCCTTACGGTCGACTTCGGCCGCACACGCGAATTCGGCGGTCTCATCGTGCACTGGCAAGAGCGGGCGTTTGCCTCCCATTACGACGTCGAGTTTTCGGACGACGGCTCCCGATGGCGAACCGTGCGCAGCATCGTCGACGGCAGCGGCGGCCCGGATGTGCTCTTGCTGCCGGAAGCGCAGACGCGATTCGTCCGCTTGGCGCTTCACGAAGGTCCGGCCGACGCCTATGGTTTAGCCGAGATGGAGATCAAGGACCTCGCGTTCGGCGCCTCTCCCAACGCATTGTTCGAAAGCCTGGCACGCGAGGCGCCTCGCGGAACATACCCGCGCGGCTTTTCCGCCGAGCAATCGACCTGGACGCTCATCGGAGTCGATGGCGGCAGCGAGAGCGGCCTGCTCTCCGAAGACGGTGCGCTCGAAGTCGCCAAGGGAGGATTCTCGATCGAGCCGTTCGTCGTCATGAATTCGCGGGTGGTCACCTGGGCCGACGTCGAGGCCAAGCCATTCCTCGTCGGCGATTACCTGCCGATT
>DATNNK010000340.1:0-2679 GCA_035601875.1 Casimicrobiaceae bacterium
GAGGAATGGGGCGTTCCGCTTCATGACGATCGGCGGCTGTTCGAGTTTCTGCTGCTGGAAGGCGCCCAAGCCGGGCTTTCCTGGCAAACGATTCTCAACAAGCGCGACGGTTATCGCAGTGCCTTTGCCGAATTCGATCCGGTGCGGGTTGCACGATTCGACCGCCGTCGCGTCGAGGCACTGCTGAAAAACCCCGCCATCGTGCGCAATCGCCTCAAGATCGAGAGCGCCGTCAGCAACGCCCGCGCCCTGCTGGCGGTGCAGAAGGAGTTCGGCAGTTTCGACCGATTCGTCTGGGACTTCGTCGAGCAAACGCCGAAAAGAAACCGTTGGCGACGTCAGCGCGACGTTCCCGCCAGCACTCCCGAGTCGGACGCGCTATCCAAAGCGCTGAAGCAACGCGGCTTTCGTTTTGTCGGATCCACAATCTGTTATGCCTTCATGCAGGCGACCGGACTTGTGAACGACCATCTGATCGGTTGCTATCGTCATGACGCAGTAGGTTGACCAAGAACCGCGCCGCTAGCGCGAGAAGTTAGGCCGCAGTTTCAACCGGCAACTCCCACCCTGGGAAAACCAGAACGGCAGGATGGCAACGCAGTGCGCGGGCCAGAACCTTGGCGCGTTCGACACCCAACCGAACACGATCGCTTTCGATAGCGGAAAGCGTTGCTTGGGGAATGCCGCTCAACTTCGACAACTCGTTTTAGCTGAAGCCTTGCAACTCGCGAACGATGCGAACGGGCTCGCCGATCGAAACCTTGGCGCGTCGCTTGGCAGGACGAAACTGGTTCGTTTAGGGTCTCCGATAGTCGTGTGCAGTGAGTGATTCAACTTGAATGAGAAACTCGTCGGCAATAACGCGATAAATGACGCGGTATTGCAGCCCGAGCCGGGAGGAGCGGTAACCCTTCCATTTGCCCGAGAGCTGCTCATCACCCGACCGCGACCGTCTCCTCGTTCGCGCCCTGCTCCTTGCCCAATCCAAACTGCAACGACGCGAGGCGCCGGTAAAGCGGGTCGTCGCGAACCAGTGTCGCGTGTGTGCCCTCGGCCATTGCCACGCCGCCGTCGAGCACGATGATGCGGTCGGCACCGATGACTGTCGACAGCCGATGAGCGATGATCAGCGTCGTGCGCCCCTGCATTAGCCGGTCGAGCGCTAGCTGCACCATGCGCTCGCTTTCGGCGTCGAGCGCGCTGGTGGCTTCGTCGAGCAGGAGGATCGGCCGTCGCGCGAGCACGGCACGGGCGATGGCCAGTCGCTGCCGCTGGCCGCCCGAGAGCCTGACGCCGCGCTCGCCGAGCTCCGAGTCCATCCCTCGTGGCAGCCGCGCGAGAAACTCGGTCGCATACGCGGCTTCACAGGCGTCGCGTACTTCGGCGTCGGTGGCATCGGGCCGGCCATAGCGCACGTTGTGCCACACGCTAGCCGCAAATATGACCGGGTCTTGGGGAACGACGGCGATGCGACCGCGGACCGCTCGTGGATCCGCGGTTCGGACATCGACGCCGTCGATCAACACCCTGCCCGACTGCGGATCGTAGAAGCGCAGCAATAACTGGAAGACCGTGGTCTTACCCGCGCCGGACGGCCCTACCAGTGCGACACGCTCGCCGGTGGTGACCTTCAGAGATAGCGATGAGAGCGCTGGGTCGCTAGGACGCGAAGGATAGGCGAAGGTCACCACTTCGAGCGCTACCGTGCCTCGCGGCGGCTCGGGCAAGGGCGACGGCGACGCAGGCGCCGCGATCTCCGGCGGCGTGTCGAGTATCTCCAGCAGTCGTTCGGTGGCACCGGCCGCACGTTGCAATTCGCCGGCGACTTCGCTTACCGCGCCGACGGAGGATGCGACGATCACTGAATAGAACACGAAAGCGGAGAGCTGTCCGGCCGACAAGCGGCCAGCGAGCACATCATGGCCCCCGATCCAGAGGATCACTCCGACCGCGACGAACACGAGAAAGATGACCGCACCGATCAGCAGCGCTCGCTGGCGAATACGCCGCACTCCGGCACCGAACGCGGCTTCGACGCGAGCTTCGTACGCGCGGCGATCCTGCGGCTCATGCGCGTACGCCTGCACCGTGCGAATCTCGTGAATCGCCTCGTCGACGTATGCGCCGGTGTCCGCCACCCGGTCCTGGCTCGTGCGCGACAGCCGCCGCACCCGACGACCGAAAAGGATGATGGGCAGCACCACCACCGGCAAGCCGCCCAGCACCAGCAAGGTGAGCTTGAGGCTGGTGAGCATCAGCAGAATCAGGGCACCGACGCCGAGCACGATGTTGCGCAGGGCCATCGACAGGCTCGATCCGATCACCGACTCGAGCATGGTCGTGTCGTTGGTCAGTCGCGAAATCACCTCGCCGGTGCGCGTGACCTCGAAGAATCCTGGCGACAGCGTCAAGAGGTGATCGAATACCCGTTTGCGAAGATCGGCGGTGACGCGCTCGCCGATCCACGACACGTTGTAGAAGCGGACGTAAGTGGCGACGGACATCGCCGCGATGATCGCCAGCAAAGCAAACAGTGCGCGATCGAGCTCAGCCGCGTCGCCGGCAGAAAACCCGCGGTCGACCACCAGTTTCAAGCCTTGCCCGACGGCCAGCGTGCAAGCGGCCGCTACCAGCAACGCGACGCCCGCAACTGCGAAGCGCGCGCGATACGGCGCGAGA
>DATNNK010000341.1:0-3162 GCA_035601875.1 Casimicrobiaceae bacterium
GCGCTTTCGATCGAACAGGTTGCCGAGCCGTATATCCGCGGCAAGGCGCTGCGCTATCTCGAAGAAAACAAGATCGTCATTTTTGCCGCCGGCACCGGCAACCCCTTTTTCACCACCGACACCGCCGCGGCGCTGCGCGGACGCGAGATGGGCGTCGACATTGTGCTCAAGGCAACCAAGGTCGATGGCGTCTATACCGCCGATCCTAAAAAGGATCCGTCGGCCAAACGCTACCCCAGCCTCACCTTCGACGAAGCGATGGTCAAAAACCTTAAAGTGATGGACGCGACCGCACTCGCACTCTGCCGCGATCAGAACATGCTGCTCAAGGTCTTCAGCATCTTTGCGCCAGGGGCACTGAAGCGCGTGGTCATGGGCGAGGACGAGGGCACGCTGGTGCATTGCTAGCAGGCGCTGCGAATGCTGTACCTAGTCGCGCCGGCCGGATCCCTTAGGCCCAACTTGCTCAGGAGCTGACATGATTGCAGACGTCAAGAAATCCGCCGAGCAGAAAATGCAGAAGTCGGTGGAAGCGCTGAAGGTCGATCTGGGGAAGGTCCGCACCGGCCGGGCGCACACCGGTCTGCTCGACCATCTCAGGGTCGACTATTACGGGTCGATGATGCCCATCAGCCAGGTCGCCAACGTGACGCTAGCCGACGCGCACACCATCGCGGTGCAGCCGTGGGAAAAAAAGATGGTGCAGGTGGTGGAGAAGGCGCTGCGCGACTCCGATCTGGGTATCAATCCGGCGACTTCGGGCGACGTGATCCGGATCCCGATGCCGGCGTTGACCGAGGAGCGAAGGAAGGAGCTGGTGAAGGTCGTGCACAAAGAAGCCGAGAGCACGCGTGTCGCCGTGCGCAATATCCGACGCGATGCCATTACCCACCTCAAAGACTTGCTCAAGGCGAAATCCGTTTCAGAAGACGACGAGCGCCGGGCGCAGGACGACATCCAGAAACTCACCGATCGCTACATCGGTGAAGTCGACAAGGCACTGCACGCCAAGGAAGCCGACCTGATGGCGGTCTGAGCGCTCGCTCGCCACCGTCAGCTCATATTGGCATCGTGCAGGAACCGAGCGCATTCAGCTTGTTCACCAGCTCCACGCACGTCGTGCCGGAAGCGCGTTCTATTCCGCGACACGTCGCCATCATCATGGACGGCAATGGCCGCTGGGCGAAGCAGCGTCTGCTGCCTCGTGTCGCAGGGCATCGCAAGGGAGTCGAAGCGGTACGCGCGACGGTGCGCGCGTGCATAGAGCGCGGAGTCGAATATCTCACGCTATTCGCGTTCTCCAGCGAAAACTGGCGCAGGCCGGCGGACGAAGTATCGATTCTGATGCAACTCTTCGTGCGGGCACTGGAGCAGGAAGCCATCAAGCTCCACGACAACGGGATTCGCTTCAAGGTCATCGGCGACACGTCGCGCTTCGAGCCGAAAATACGCGAGCTGATCGCGGGTGGCGAGAAGTTGACGGCGATGAATTCGAGATTGATGCTGACCATCGCCGCCAACTACGGCGGCCGCTGGGATATCGCGCAGGCCGCGGGCAAACTGTTGGCGGCGCATCCGGACGCTGCACGCGGGTTCACGCCCGAGGCTCTCGACCCGTACCTGTCGATGGCGTATGCGCCGGAGCCGGACCTATTCATCCGCACCGGCGGCGAGCAGCGAGTCTCCAATTTTCTGCTGTGGCAGCTCGCCTACACCGAACTCTATTTCACCGACCTGTTGTGGCCGGATTTCGACGCCAAGGCGCTGGATGCGGCGATCTTGTCTTACCAACAGCGCGAGCGCCGGTTCGGCCGCACCAGCGAGCAGGTCGAGGCTGCGCGCTAGCCATGGATGAATCGCGAATCAGCTTGGCGCAGTATCGCGGATGAGAACGCGCATTCTCACTGCGCTGGTGCTCATTCCGGGGACGATAGCCGCGCTGTTCTTTTTGCCGCCCCCCGAGTGGGCCGCCATAACGCTCGCGATTGTGGCGCTGGCCAGCAGCGAATGGGCGGTCCTCGCCGGCTACCGCAAACCGAGCGGGTTGCTGCTTGTCGCCGGGACAGTTCTTATCGGCGCTTGCATGCTCCTCAGCCGATGGAGCGGCTTCGATGCGGACGGGGGGTGGCCGGAGCCGCTGGTCGTCTCGATCTGCGGCGCGGCGACTCTGTTCTGGGTCGTGATTGCTCCCGCGTGGTTGTATTTCGGCTGGCGCGTCGAATCGAAAATCGTGCTGACCCTGGTGGGCTGGCTGGCGCTGATCGCGACCTGGGTCGCGGTCGTGCAGCTGCAGGCGCGCTCGCCGACCTTGCTCCTCGCGTTGATGGCGATCGTGTGGGTCGCCGATTCCGCCGCATATTTCGCCGGGCGGCGATTTGGAAAGCACAAACTTGCGCCGGCTATCAGTCCCGGCAAGACGTGGGAAGGCGTATACGGGGCGTTGATCGCGGTCGCGGTCTATGCGCTCGCGCTACTGCCCTTCGCGGAGGGAGCTGGATATTCCGCTGCGATTGTTCCCGCCAGCGTGATCGCCTGGGTCGCTCTCGCGCTGGCGCTCGTGGGCCTGTCCATCGTCGGCGACCTTTTCGAATCGCAACTCAAGCGCAACCGCGGTGTCAAGGACAGTGGGAAACTACTTCCCGGTCACGGCGGGGTGCTCGACCGGATCGATGCGTTGCTGGCGGCGCTTCCGCCGGCGGCGCTCATCGCGCACTACCTTATTCGCTGATGAGCTCGGGCCCCGTGCCAAGAAATGTTGCCATATTGGGAGCCACCGGCTCGATCGGAGCGTCGGCGCTCGACGTCATCGCGCGGCATCCCGACCGATACCGGGTCAGCGCGCTGGCGGCCGGTCGGCAATGGGAAGCCCTGCTCGCTCTGGTCGAACGCTTTCGCCCTCCGTTCGCCGCGATGCGAGACCCGGACGCGGCGCAGCAGCTCGAGGGCGCACTGCGCCGGCGAGGCTTGACCACACGCGTTCTTTGCGGCGTCGAAGGTCTCCGCGACGTGGCGGCGCTGCCGGAGGTCGATACCGTGATCGCCGCAATCGTCGGCGCCGCGGGACTCGAGTCCACCCTGGCCGCAGCGAAGGCGGGCAAGCGCATCCTGCTTGCCAATAAGGAAACGCTGGTGCTCGCCGGCGCAGTGTTCATGTCCGCGGTT
>DATNNK010000342.1:0-3619 GCA_035601875.1 Casimicrobiaceae bacterium
GCCCGAGGGCGTCCATTCATCCGACGTGATCCTCAACATCCTCGCGCGCCAGCGCGACCCCGGACCTGTCGCGCCGATCTTCACCCCGGACGCGCTGCGGCTGCGCCATGCGCCGCTCGCCGATTGCGCCCGATACGATCAGCTCAGGAGGGCATGAGCATGGAGCGGACCGAAGTCATCGAAATGATGGGCGAACTGAAGCTCTACGGCATGAAGAGCGCCTACGACGAGATTTACGCCACTGCGCTCAAGCGCCAACATGAGCCGCAACAGCTCGTCGGCGATCTGCTCAAGGCGGAGATATCGGAGAAGCACGCGCGTTCGATCCGATATCAACTCGCCAGCGCCAAGCTGCCGCTCGCCAAGGACGTCGACGACTTCCTGTTCAAGAGCACGCCGATCAACGAGAACCTCGTGCGTGACCTCGCCAGCGGCGAGTTCATCGCCCAGCAACGCAACGTCGTCCTGGTCGGCGGAACCGAGTCCGATTCATAATGCTCACCTCGCCATGTCATTGAAAGTCCAAGGGCAGTGTTGGTTGATCTTCAGACTCCGGCGGCCTCGATGCGCGCCTTCTTCGCCGGTCGGCCGCGCCGACGACCTCGGCGCATCGAAGATCGGCCGTTTGGATAACCCAAGGCGCACCTTTGCAGGATTGGTTTGCCGGAAGGGCGCCTTCGCCAATCAGACGACGGATGGTCGCGGGACTGACCGTGAGCATCTCAGCCGCTTCGTCCAACGTCGCTTCGCCGCGCTCGACTCGTTCGCCCTCGCGATAGACGGCGATGTCATGATCGTTGCGCAAGGAAACAACCCGCGAACGCGTCCACGAATTGCCCTTGCCCGTCGTCTTTCCCATGCGGTTTAAGGCGGCGGCAATCGCCATGTCCGGCATCTGCCGAGCCATGGCCCGCACCAACTCAACAACATTGGCGTCGACGCTCCAGCGATGTTGTCCCGTACGGTTCTTGCGCACACGCAGAGCTGTGTGATCGTCGCCAGCCCAGCGGATGATCAGATCCAAGCCGTCGTTCTCCACCCGCACGACGATCTCCTCGATCAGCATGCGAACAATACGTTTGCGCGTGGCTATGGTCGCCCCTTGCGCATGCCAAGCGCGCTCGACGTCGGCGCCGAGCCTGAGCAGCGCCTCGCGTTCGCCTGGGCTTACGCTATCCGAGGACACTACGCCGAGGGCATCGAGTTGGTCCTGGAGCCGTCGCTCCTCTTTCAAGCGCTCGTTCCAACGCCGCTCCAGTTCTCCGGCAACCAGTCGGTTGTCGGGATCGACGGCGTCATACTGCCGTCGGGCGTACGCCGTTTCGAAACGCGCCTGCTCGACCGCCAGTTCGATCTGCCGGCGCTTCTCGGCGTCTTCGCGCCCGCGCGCCCCCAGAGCCGCCAGCGACGCCTCGACGCCCAGCGGCTGAATACGCTCGATCACCTCCGCGGCAACCGCACTGTCGACACGAAGACTGCCGAAGGAGATGCAGCGCTCCACGCCGTGGTTGATCAAGGCTCCTCGGCAGTGATAGCGCGCGACGTCACCTTTGGTCCCGCTGTAGGCGACGTGCAGCTTGCGTCCGCAGTGGCCGCAACGGAACAGCCCGGCTAGCAAAGCCTCTCCCCGCCGCACCGCGCCGCGGCTCGCCCAGCTCTTGCCGTTGGCGTTGTCGTTGATCAGGCGCTGATTCCTCTCGAACGCATCCCAGCCAATATAGCCCTCATGGTGGTCGCGGATCAAAACCTCCCAGTCTGATCGCTCGACGCGAAAACCGCGTACGACCTGCTTGCGGCCATTTGCGATCCTCGTCTTACTGGCCGAACGGCCGTACGCGTAGGCGCCGGCGTAAATCGGGTTGCAGAGAATGTGATGGATTGTGTTGTAGACGGGCGCCCTCCATTCCAGACGTCGGCCTTCCAAGCCATGGCGGACGGCAGGCAACACGATCTTCTCTTGCAGAAACCAGAGAAGAACCTGCCGTGCGCTCTGCAACTCGGCGAACTTGCGGAAGATCAGGGCGAGCGCATCTTGCACTCGAAGGTCTGGATCCTTTTCTATCTGATCAAGCCCTTTGCGCACATAGCCAATCGCCACTGTCGTGAATAGCTCGCCTCGCCGGGCTTTCTGTTTGAGCGCTTCATGGGCGCGCTGGCGTAGGATGGACAGTTCCATCTCGCTCATCGTTCCTTTCATGCCGAGGAGTAGCCTATCATTGACGAGGCGTGGATCGTAAACGCCGTCTTCGTCGGCGATCAGCGTGCCGACGAGGCCGCAGAACTCCAGTAGCGTGTGCCAATCGCGTCCGTTGCGAGCCAGGCGCGAAGCCTCAATCGAGATCACCACGCCGACCCGACCCTCGCAAATCGCCGCCAGAAGCTTCTCAAACCCGGGGCGACTGACGCCCGAGCCCGAACGACCGAGGTCGTCATCGATGACGCTGATTTTGGCCCATCCGAGCTGCCGCGCACGCTCGACAAGCCCATATTGCCGTCGCCGGCTTTCCCCATTGTTGATCACCTGATCGACCGTGGACTGTCGGACGTAGACGATCGCCTCGCGGGCGACATGTTCAGCCGCGATCCGGCTCATGGTGCGCCTCCTTCCGGATCGGAATTGCCGCCTCGTCCGACAGCGCCTCGGTCAGAAGCGCTCGCAGAATCTCGACCATCGCCTCGCGACGCTCGCGCGGGATCGGATGTCGATCCGGGGGCCTTTCGAACAGGTCCGGCTCTCGGCGTGGCTTCAGGCGCATGATCGGCTCCTCTGATCCGGGACGAATCCCCGGGGCTGGAGCCTAGAAGCGCATCGAGATGATTGCGCAGATCGCGTAAGCGTCCCACGCAAAGCCTTGGAAAGGGCCGGACCGCGCACATCGCCGCCTCCGGCCGCATCATCCACGCTGGCGTCAGCGTCAGCGTGTCGTCAGTGAGACGGATCGTAAGGTGCTCCACGCCTCCGTACACGACGCGCCGACCGCTCGACGCCACCGTTTTGCCCGCAAGCGGATGAAACGCGTAGTAGATTGTCTCTTCACCCGCCAGAATCCCGGCGCCATGTCGCTGTCTCGCCCGGCGCAGGAAAATCCCATCTCGCGGCCGCGCTCGGCCTGGCCCTGGTCGAAAAGGGCTGGCGCGTGCTGTTCACCCGCACCACCGACCTCGTTCAGAAACTTCAGCTCGCGCGCCGCGATCTCGTCCTCGAAGCCGCGATCGCCAAGCTCGACAAATATCACCTGCTGATCCTCGACGACCTGGCCTATGTCGCCAAGGACCAGGCCGAGACCAGTGTCCTGTTCGAGCTGATAAGCGCACGCTATGAGCGTCGATCTCTGCTGATCACCGCCAACCAACCCTTCGGCGAGTGGGGCAAGATCTTCACCGACCCCGCCATGACCCTCGCCGCGATCGACCGCCTCGTTCATCACGCCACGATCCTCGAAATGAACGTCGACAGCTATCGAAGAAAAGAGGCGATGGACAACGCCCGAGGAGTCGGACGTCCGCCAACGCGCGCGACAATCAAAGTATCGTCCTGATTGTCGCGCCACGACAAATATTAATCGGAACATAAGTAACTGCATATTTTCCTTGACAAGGTTGATAGGTTCTGACTCTG
>DATNNK010000343.1:0-4488 GCA_035601875.1 Casimicrobiaceae bacterium
GGTCGCGATCTGCTTGCGCAACAGGTGCGTTTGCTGCGACGCACTCCAGCAGGTGAGCTCGCCGTCCTGGAACTCGGCCACCGCGCACGACGGCCCAATCGAGCCATGCGTGTGGATCGCGAAGTTGTAGCTCGCGGTGACTATTTTCGCGTTCGGCGTTTTCAGCGCTTCGGCCACGTCGCCGACTTTTTGCAGATCCTCGTCCTTGTTGACCTTGGTGTTGCGAACGTACTCCCACAGCTGCGCCTGATCAGGCAAACCCGCCCAGTCCGACCACGTCGTTTCGATCGTGCGGCTCGCCGCGATCGCTGCCCACTCGCTGCGCCCGAGCACCGCGAGGAAATTTCCCTTCTTGACGACGCCGACGTAACCCGGCATTTTGCGACAGGCGAAATCGTTCCACGACTGCAGCGTCGACTTCATAGCCTTGGGTCGGATCACGCGCGCGTGCAGCATGCCTTTGCGCTTGAAGTCGTGCATGTAGGTGAAGTGCCCGGTCACCTTGTCCGGGATGTCGATGCGAGCAACAGGCTTGCCGACGATCGTGTAGTCCTTCGGGTCCTTGAGCGCCGCCTTGGGATCGACGGCTAACCGGAAATCCTTGCCGCCGATCAGCGCCGCGTAGTCCACTCCCTTGCCGCCCGCTTTGGGCGCGACCACACCGTCCTTCGCCCCGACCGCGTCCTTGTCCACACCCAGCTTCGCCGCGCCCTCGGCGAGCAGCGCCTGCCGCGCCGTGGCCGCCGCCTGCCGGATCTGCATGCCGCCGTTCTGGATCGACAGGCTGCCAAACGTCACGCCCTGATCCGGCGTCAGCAGTGTGTCGCCCTGGATAATCGTCACCCGGTTCATCGGCACCGACAATTCCTCGGCGGCGATCTGCGCCATCGCGGTCTGCACGCCGGTGCCGAGATCGACCTTGCCCGAATACACGGTCACGTGGCCCCTGGCATCGATGGCGAGGAAGCCGTCCACCTGATCGAGGGCGACGGTCTTGGCGGGCGCGGCTTGACCTGCTGCCCCCGCGGTGCCGGCGGTGCCAGCGCCGAGCGAAAAGGTGACCACGAGTGCGCCACCGGTCTTCAAGAAGTCGCGCCGCGCGGCGCTGACCGGGCCTTCGGAAACGTGCGTGGTCATAGCGGCCTCCTCACGCGGCGGCATCGGAAGCGCGCTTGATCGCGCGCACGATGCGCAAATGGGTGCCGCACCGGCACAGGTTCTCGGCGAGCGCCGCCTTGATATCCTGCTCCGTCGGCTTCTTGTTGGTCTGCAGCAACGCCGCGGCCTGCATGATCATGCCGTTGATGCAATAGCCGCATTGCACCGCCTGCTCGTCGATGAACGCTCTTTGCAGCGGATGCAACTGGCCCGGCCCGCCCAGGCCTTCGAGCGTCACAATCTTCTTGCCGCCTATGGTGGCGACCGGCATCACGCACGAGCGCATCGCCTTGCCGTCGACGAGCACGGTGCACGCGCCGCATTGGCCTAGCCCGCAGCCAAAGCGCGGCCCGTGCAGGCCGAGGTCGTCGCGCAATGCGTACAACAGCGGCATCTGTGGATCGTCGGCGGTGATCGCCACCGGCTTGCCGTTGACGTTCAGGGTCATCTTCATCGCGGCGCCTCCTCGTCGGACCGAACTACCATTGTCACCGTATGGCCAAACCTTGGGACGATGGGCCGAATTGCGCAGTGACGAATTCCAAATGTTGCAGCGTGTGCCCGTCTCGCGTGTGGATCAGGATTCCCGATCGGCAAGCCAGTGCTGGGATCTCGTCGATTCGCCCTCGACCATAAACTGTTTTGCGCGCTCCCGAATCTCACGATCGGAAACACTAGCACGCTCGTGTTGGCGCAGGTGCTCGATCCACGATTCGTCCATGAAGCATTCGACGAAGCGCGCAGTGTCCGCCGAGTCATGAAAGAGCTCCCAGAAATACGCGCCGTTGCGGCGACGCATTTCGCGCACGGCCTGCATGGCGGCGACGAATTGGGCACGCTTGGCGGGTTGAACGCGGTATTCGATCGTCACCATGACCGGCCCGCTATCGGGTTCAGGGGTCTCAGCAAGGACCGGTGCCGGCCAATCCAGTGTCGGCCTGAAGTCGAGTACTTGGTGTTGCCCAAGCTTGAATCTCCAGGTCAGCCCGATGGCGGCGACCATTCCGAGGGCTGCGATCGTCAACGCGGCGGGAATGCCGATCCGTGTTGCGACCTGTCCCCACAAGATGCTGCCGAGCGTCATCCCAGCCATGAAAACGACGAAAAAAGAGGCCAGTCCACGGGCACGCACCCACCCAGGTAAGGTCATTTGGGCGGTGACCTGCAGCGCGGACAGAATCGAGATCCAGGCGACGCCGGTCGCGAGCATCGCCACCGCCAGCAGGCCAATATTCTGCACGTACGCGAGCGCGAGGGCGGCCAGCGCGTAGAGCGCGCTCGAGCCTGCCACCAGCGCATCGCGCGAGATCCTGGCCCGCACCCGGGGCAGCAGCATGGCTCCGATCACCGCGCCAATGCCGATGCAGGTCAGCAACAGGCCGTAGATTTCCGGGCCCCGCCCGAGCTCTCGCCGCACGATGAGGGGAAACAGTGACCAAGTCGCGCTGGCAAATACAAAAAATGCGCCTCCGCGGATGAGCACGACTTGCAGGGCGTGAGTATGCATGACGAAACGCATGCCCACGCGAATGGCACCCAGAAAGCGCTCGGCCGGCAGCGTGCTCTTATGGTGCTCGCGCCGCCACCGAAGCAGCACCGCAAGAATGCCGACATACGAAAGGGCATTCAGTACGAAAACAAGCCACACACCCACCGCCGCAACCAGAACACCCGCGATGGCCGGGCCGATTGCGCGCGCTGCATTGATGGCGACGCTGTTGAGCGCAACCGCCGACGGCATTTCGTCATGCGGGACGAGCTCGGGTACGATCGCCGACCACGCCGGCAGCATGACCGCGTTGCCGACTCCGAGGACGAAGACGAATCCAAGCAGCATCCACGCGGTCATCATGTCCAGCAACGTCAGGATCCCAAGCGTGCCGGCAACAATCAGCAAGTAGAACTGAATGACGATCAGGAGCCGCCGGCGATCAACGATGTCGGCCAGTGCTCCGGCCGGCAGCGCGAGCAGCATCAGCGGAAAACTGTCTGCGGCTTCGACGAGTGCCACGATCGATGGTGAGGACGAAAGCGAGGTCATCAGCCAGCCGGCGCCGACATCCTGCATCCAGGTGCCGACGTTCGAGACGATCGTCGCGATCCACAGATTGCGGAACAGCGCGGTTTGCAGCGGGGCCCAAGCGCCGGGCACCGCACGGACGGCCGCCGGTGCTTGCGTCTCGGTCGATGGTGCGGGCTTCATCGGGGAACGGTGCAACCATGCTCGCTTATTCAAGCTCCAGCACGAGCTCGTCGACGTAGCACCAGCTCCAGTCCTCGCCGGGCTCGAGCGAAGTTACGATGGGATGCTGAGTCGCGCGGAAGTGCTTCGTGGCGTGCCTGTTCTTCGATTCGTCGCAACAGCCGACGTGCCCGCATGTGCGGCATAAGCGAAGATGCACCCACGTATCGCCCATCTCGAGGCATTCCTTGCATCCGTTCGTGTTCGCTGCGTCCGTGACCACAAAGTTCAAGTGCGTGCATGAAGCAGACATCATTTCGCTCCTGGTTTTGGAAGCCCCGGCCGAGTTGTTCCGACGGCTCGCCCCCGGAAAGTCATCGTCGGTTTCTTCATGGCACTACTCCTACACAAATTGTTTCAGCGATGATCAACCGAGGTACTTCTCGACAACTTCAGGCGGTCGGACGTGCGCCTCGTCCGCCGAGTGCCCTGTTTCGCGAAGCGCCCGGCGTTGGCGCAAGAGATCCCAGCACTGATCGAGCTCAACCTGGAGGGCCGCCAGCCGCCTGCTCTCGGAGGCGTCCGGCGATCCTCGGTCAACTAGCTGGTGCTCTTCCGCAACGAGGCGTTGAATGTGAGTCAGGACAGATCGATCGTTTTCCGGGTCTTCCATGCTATTTCCTCTCGGTGTTCTTGTCGGATGTCAAAGTCCAAGCGTCCGCTGACGACGACTGTCGGTAGGCTACGATGCCGTTCAACACGGGCAGTGCCGACGCCAGCGCGAGGAAGGCGCCGGCGCCGACATGAAAGATGAGAAGGGCGCCGATCGCCGGTGTTGGTCATGGCTCTTTTCGGAACGTATCGTTTGTCGCGTCAGGGCAGATCGAACACGAGGATCTCCGCGCCGTCGGCCTTCGCGGTCACGGTGATCGCCGGCTCACCTTCGACTGCCGCGCCGTCGCCCGCGTGCAAGTCGCGGCCGTTCATCACCACGGCGCCGCGGGCAACCTGCAGCCAGCCCTTGCGGTCGGCCGGCAAAGCCTGCGTCACCTCTTCGGCGTTCTTCAGGATGGCAGCGAAAAGCTTCACGTCCTGATGAATGACGACGGAGCCATCGCGGCCGTCGGACGAGCCCACCAGGCGCAGCC
>DATNNK010000344.1:0-3560 GCA_035601875.1 Casimicrobiaceae bacterium
TTTTCACCTCTACGACGTGGCCGATGATAAACGTGCCCTCGCGCAGAGCTTGCTCTGCTCTACATACTCCGCCGATACTCCCCACCCACCTCGAACAGCGCCATGGTAATTTGCCCCAGCGAACAGACGCGAACCGTGTTCAGCAGCTCGGCGAAAACATTGCCGTCCTCGATCACCGTGCGCTTCAGCCTCTCCAGCGCTTTCGGGGCGGCCTTCGCGTTGCGCGCGTGGAACTCCGCCAACCGCTTTAGCTGCGACTGCTTCTCGTCCTCGCTCGACCGCTGCAGCGCGATCTTCTGCGGCGGCGCTGTATCGGCATTCGGATTGCGGAAGGTGTTGACGCCGACAATGGGGTAGCTGCCGTCGTGCTTCTGGTGCTCGTAGTACATCGACTCTTCCTGGATCTTGCCGCGCTGGTAGCCGGTCTCCATTGCGCCCAGCACGCCGCCGCGCTCGCTGATCGCCTCGAATTCCTTGAGCACCGCTTCTTCCACAAGATCGGTCAGCTCCTCGATGATGAAGCTTCCCTGGTTTGGATTCTCGTTCTTGCCCAGGCCCCATTCGCGATTGATGATGAGCTGGATCGCCATCGCCCGGCGCACGGACTCCTCGGTCGGCGTGGTGATCGCCTCGTCGTAGGCGTTGGTGTGCAGGCTGTTGGTGTTGTCGTAGGTGGAGATCAGCGCCTGCAGCGTGGTGCGAATGTCGTTGAACGAGATCTCCTGCGCGTGAAGGCTCCGTCCGCTGGTCTGCGAATGAAACTTGAGCTTTTGCGAGCGCTCGTTGGCGCCGTAGCGCTCGCGCATCGCCACCGCCCAGATGCGGCGCGCGACACGGCCGATAACCGCGTATTCGGGGTCCATGCCGTAGCTGAAGAAGAACGACAGGTTGGGCGCGAAGTCGTCGATGTGCATGCCACGCGCGAGATACGCTTCCACAAAAGTGAACCCGTTGGACAAGGTGAATGCGAGTTGCGAGATCGGGTTCGCGCCGGCTTCGGCGATGTGATATCCGGAGATCGACACCGAGTAGAAGTTCTTCACCTCGTGCTGGACGAAGTATTCCTGAATGTCGCCCATGACCTTCAGGCTGAACTCGGTGGAGAAGATGCAGGTATTCTGCCCCTGGTCTTCCTTGAGGATGTCGGCCTGCACGGTGCCGCGCACGGTGGACAGCGTCCACGCCTTAATCTTCTGCGCTTCGTCGTCGGTGGGGTCGCGGTTGTTGTCGGCCTTGAATTTGTCCAACTGCTGATCGATCGCGGTGTTCATGAACATCGCAAGGATCGTCGGCGCCGGGCCATTGATGGTCATCGACACCGAGTTGTTCGGCGCGGTGAGGTCGAAGCCCGAATAGAGCACCTTCATGTCGTCGAGCGTGGCGATTGACACGCCCGAGTTGCCGACCTTGCCGTAGATGTCGGGACGAAGATCCGGATTATTGCCATAAAGCGTGACCGAGTCGAAAGCGGTGGACAGGCGCTTGGCCGGCATTCCATCGGCGAGCATGTGGAAGCGCTTGTTAGTGCGGAACGCGTCGCCTTCGCCGGCGAACATTCGCGTCGGATCTTCGTTCTCGCGCTTGAACGCGAACACGCCGGCGGTAAAAGGGAAGCTGCCGGGCACGTTCTCGGTGAGCTGCCAGCGCAGGATTTCGCCGTCGTCTTCGTACTTGGGTAGCGCAACTTTGGGAACGTGGGTGCCGGAAAGGGAAACGGTCGTCAGCGCCGAGCGGATTTCCTTGCCGCGGATCTTCACCACATATTCGTCACCGGTGTACGAGGCCTTGGTCTTCGGCCACATCTCGAGGAGCTTCTTGGCGCGCGGATCGAGGGCTGCGTCGCGGTCGGCGATCAGCGCGTCGAGTCGGGCCTCGTAGCCGGCTGGCGCGGCATCGTCGCGTACCACGCCTCCATCATTCCCGCGCCAGCGGGAATCCATGTTGTCCTTTTCTGCCGCATGCTCAATGGATCCCCGCTGAAGCCTGCCCTCGAATGCTTGAATCGGGGGCGGGGATGACAAACCGGACTGGTCGGCACGACTTTCAAGGGCCAAGGAATTCGACGGCCGGCCAGGGTTTGAGACTGAGGTGGGTGATTCGGCCAACATGCGCTTCGCGGCACTCAACTGCTGCCGCTCGCGCGAGATCCTCGCCTGCTCCTTCGCCCAGCCGTGATACCCGCGCACGGTCTCCGAGATCTCGGCCAGATAGCGGACGCGCGCCGACGGCACGATCGCGTGCTGGCGTGTCGACTGTTTCGTCGCCACCACCGGCAGCTTGCCGGCAGCGAGATGCAATCCCTGCTCCACCAGCCGCGCCGCTAACGCCTGATACAGCGCGGTGACGCCGTCGTCGTTGAAGCGCGACGCGATGGTGCCGTACACCGGCATTTCGTCCGGCGGCTGCTTGAAAAGCTCGCGATTGCGCTGATATTGCTTGCGCACGTCGCGCAGCGCGTCGGCGGCGCCTTTGCGATCGAACTTGTTGATGGCAACGAAGTCGGCGAAGTCCAGCATGTCGATTTTCTCGAGCTGGCTCGCCGCGCCGAACTCGGGCGTCATCACATACAGCGACGCGTCGACATGGGGCACGATCGCCGCGTCGCCCTGGCCGATACCCGAAGTCTCGACCACGATCAGGTCGAAACCCGCGACTTTGCAGGCAGCCAGCGCGTCGGGCAGCGCCTCGGAGATTTCACTCGCGGCATCGCGCGTTGCCAGCGAGCGCATATAAATATTCGGGCTCTTGCCATCTGAATGGATCGCGTTCATGCGGATGCGGTCGCCGAGCAGCGCGCCGCCCGATTTGCGCCGCGACGGGTCGATCGAAATGACCGCGATTCTGAGCTTGTCGTCCTGGTCGAGGCGAAAGCGGCGGATAAGCTCGTCGGTCAACGAGCTTTTTCCGGCGCCTCCCGTGCCGGTGATGCCCAGAACCGGCGCTTTGCTCGCTTCCGCCTCGCGCAGCAACTCATCGCGCAACTTCGCCGGCACTGAGCCCGCTTCGAGGCCGGTGATCATCCGCGCCAGTGACTTGTTGGCGAGATAGGCGTTGCCTTCCTTGAGCGCAGCGAGGTCCGTAGGCAGGTCGTGGCTCAAATCGACGTCGCAGGCGCTGACGATCTCGTTGATCATTCCCTGCAGCCCGAGGCGCTGGCCGTCTTCCGGCGAAAAAATGCGCGTCACGCCATAGGCGTGCAGCTCTTCGATCTCGGAGGCGACAATCACGCCGCCACCGCCAGCGAACACCTTGATGTTCGATCCGCCGCGCTCGCGCAGCAGATCGAGCATGTACTTGAAGAATTCGACGTGCCCGCCCTGGTACGACGAGATGGCGATGCCGTGCGCGTCTTCCTGCAGCGCGCAGGTGACGATCTCCTCGACCGAACGGTTGTGCCCGAGGTGGATCACCTCGCATCCCGAGGACTGCAGGATGCGGCGCATGATGTTGATCGATGCATCGTGGCCGTCGAACAGGCTCGCGGCCGTGACAAAGCGCACCTTGTGCACCGGCTTGTAGACGAGCGGCTTGCGGGCGATGGCGCTATCGTTCATCGGCGA
>DATNNK010000345.1:0-2908 GCA_035601875.1 Casimicrobiaceae bacterium
GGCGCGTATCGCTTCCTGCTCAAGCCCGGGACTGACACGGTGACGGAGGTCAAGGCCCGCCTCTTCCTGCGCGAGAACGTGACCAAGCTCGGCTTGGCGCCGCTGACCACGATGTACTTTTTCGGCGAGAATCAGCGCTCCAGCCGCGATGATTATCGCCCCGAGGTGCACGATTCCGACGGTGTGTCGATGCAGTCGGGGACAGGGGAATGGATCTGGCGGCCGCTGGTAAATCCCAAGCGGCTTCTGGTGACATCGTTTGGAATGACCAATCCGCTCGGATTCGGCCTGATGCAGCGCGATCGCGACTTCGCCCACTACGAAGATCTCGAGGCGCGCTACGACCTGCGTCCGAGCGGCTGGGTCGAGCCCAAGGGTTCGTGGGGGCCCGGGCGCGTCGAGCTGGTGCAGATTCCCAGCGCCGACGAGACCAACGACAACGTGGTCGCCTACTGGGTGCCCGATCTTCCTATAGCGCTCAAGCAAGGCTACGACTTCGAGTACCGCGTCCTGTGGCAGAAGGAGCCGGGTACCCGACCTCCTTCGTCGTGGGTAACGCAGACCCGCCGTGGCCGCGGCTACGCTCGCAACGACGATGGCAGCATCGGTTTTGTCATCGATTTCGACGGGCCCGCGCTGCGGAAACTGCCCGCCGACGCGAAGGTCGAAGGCATTGTGTCGGCCGACACCAACGGCGAGGTGCGCGAGCTTGTCGTGCATCGGAACGAGGTAACCGGCGGCTGGCGGCTCGCGCTTCGCTTTCGCCGTCAGGACGAGAACAAGCCGGTGGAACTGCGCGCGTACCTTCGGGGTGGAAACAATATATTGTCCGAGACGTGGAGCTACATCCTACCGCCCGGCTAGACGAGTTGGAGGCCTGCGCGAGGTATGTGGGCCGGCTTCCGCTTTCGCCCACCGAGCATCGCGAGCTGCTTGCGCGCCTCGCGCAGCCAGGCGCCCACCATGGCGATGGGCCGCGGGGTGCGATGGCGGCCTTGCATGAGGCGCTTTCCGGCGCGAGCGCGGACCCCGACAACGCGGCTTACGCGTCTATTCAGCGCCGCATGGAATTGGCATATCCACCGACGGACACCCCGGCTCCCAAACTTGTCAGAGACGCCGTCGGGCGCGAGCGCCTGGTGACGAGCCCGCCCGTCGCGCGGAGCTCGATGGTGGCCCGGCGGTGGTCGCGTGGCATCCTTTGGCGTTGGTTACGATGGTCCGCAGCCTCCCGACGAACCGCCAATGCGGCGCAGCGCGCCTCGTCTGCGCCAGGCGGCGAGTCCTCGCCGGATTCACCCGACCCGCGCGGCCGGTGGCACCGCGCCGCGGGATTTCGCCGCCTTGTCATCGTAGGCCTGATCGTCTCTCAGACATACATCGCCGCCAACTTCATGAGCGCGGTGCTGCCCTACCATGGCCGGCAAATCCTCGAGGTTGCGATGCTGGTCTTTTTCACCGTTCTCTTCGGCTGGATCTCCGCCGGTTTCTGGACCGCGATGGCCGGTTTCATGTTGCTGCTGCTCGGCGGCGACCGCTTCGCCATCTCCCGCAGCGCTCCCCGCGACGCACCCATCGACCAACAGGTGCGCGTCGCGATCGTCATGCCGATCTGCAATGAGCACGTGGTGCGGGTCTACGCCGGACTGCGTGCGACCTACGATTCGCTGCAACGCACGGGCAAGCTCGAGCACTTCGATTTCTTCGTGCTCTCCGATACGAACAAGCCCGATATCCGCGTTGCTGAAATCGCCGCCTGGCTTGACATGTGCCGCGCGGTCGGTGGCTTCGGCCGCGTTTTTTATCGATGGCGCCAGCACCGGATCAAACGCAAGAGCGGCAACGTCGCCGATTTCTGCCGGCGCTGGGGGAAGAATTATCGCTACATGATCGTGCTGGACGCGGACAGCGTAATGAGCGGCGAATGCCTGACCACGCTGGTTCGGCTGATCGAAGCGAATCCCAACGCAGGCATCATCCAGACCGCGCCACGTGCCGCGGGACGCGACACTTTCTATGCCCGCGTGCAGCAGTTCGCGACCCGCGTCTACGGGCCGTTGTTCACCGCCGGCTTGCACTTCTGGCAGCTCGGCGAATCACATTATTGGGGGCATAACGCGATCATCCGTGTCGCGCCATTCATGCGCCATTGCGCGCTGCGTCGTTTGCCGGGCCGCGGCATGCTGTCGGGAGAGATTCTCTCGCATGACTTTGTCGAAGCCGCGTTGATGCGTCGCGCCGGCTGGGCCGTATGGATCGCCTACGACCTGGGCGGCAGCTACGAGGAAATGCCGCCCAATCTCATCGACGAGCTCACGCGCGACCGGCGCTGGTGCCAAGGCAATCTAATGAACTTCCGCCTGTTCATGATGAAAGGACTGCACATCGCGCACCGCGCCGTTTTCATGAGCGGCGTCATGGCGTACCTGTCGGCGCTTTTCTGGTTCATGTTCCTGATCCTGTCCACGACGCTGCTGGCGGTTCATACCTTGAGCGAACCGATATACTTTGAGCAGCCCTTTCAGCTTTTTCCGCTATGGCCTGAATGGCACCCCGAATGGGCCATTGCCTTGTTCAGCGCCACTGCCCTGCTGCTGTTCCTGCCCAAGATCCTCGGCGTGATGCTGCTCTGGGCGAGAGGCGCCGCACGCTATGGCGGGCGCTTGCGCCTGGCGGCGAGCATGCTCTGCGAATTCGGACTCTCGGCGATGCTGGCGCCGATCAGGATGCTTTTCCACACCCAGTTCGTGCTTGCCGCGTTCTCCCGCTGGAAGATTCAATGGAAGTCGCCGCCGCGCGAAGACTCCGAGACGACATGGGGCGAAGCAACAAGACGACA
Source organism: Casimicrobiaceae bacterium (assembly GCA_035601875.1). Classification (GTDB taxonomy): domain Bacteria; phylum Pseudomonadota; class Gammaproteobacteria; order Burkholderiales; family Casimicrobiaceae; genus PALSA-1003. Next base: position 2,840 of record DATNNK010000345.1, read on the forward strand.
CGGCTGGCACACGCTGCTTGGCGTACTCTGGGCCGGCGGCGTGTATTGGCTCAATCCATCGTTCCTGTG
>DATNNK010000346.1:0-6812 GCA_035601875.1 Casimicrobiaceae bacterium
AACTACGGCGAGCTTCTCGAGGCAAAGCCGGCGCAGGAAATCGTCGGCACGCTGCCCGATGACGGGAAATTTCGTCTGTCGGATTATCGCGGCCGATGGTTATTTTTGACGGTCGACGCGGGCCCGTGCGAAGACACATGCCGGCGCAAGCTGTACGCGACCCGACAGGCGCGCACGATCCAGGGGCGCGAACAGGAGCGCGTGGTGCGCATGTGGCTGCAGGCGACCGATGCGCCCGCACTTGCGCGGCTATTCCTGGCGGAGCACCCCGGGCTGATCGTCGCACGGGTCGATCCGCCCCAGTGGGCGGCTTTGCCTGGGGTCACCGGTCCGCCGCGGAACATCTATTTGATCGATCCGCTGGGCAACGTCGTGCTTCGTTATCCCGCGGATCCCGACATCAAGCGGATGGCCAAAGATCTCGAACGTCTGCTGCGCGCGTCGCGGATCGGCTGAGGCGGCGAAATGGTAAAATTCCCGCTCGCGCCTATGCCGTCCGCGCGAGGCTTCCCATGATCGCACTCGCCCTCGACCAACATCGCCTGCGCCAGTTTCTCTCGCTGACCAAGCCGCGCGTGGTATCGCTGATCGTATTCACCGCGGTGATCGGCATGTTTCTCGCAGTGCCTGGTTTGCCACCGTTGAAGCCGATGCTGTTCGGCACCCTTGGCATCGCTCTGGTCGCCGCAGCGGCCGCGGCTATCAATTGTCTCGTCGAGCAAAAGATCGACGCCAAGATGGCACGCACTCGCGCGCGACCGCTGCCGCGCGGAGAGCTCACGACGCAACAGGCGCTGATGTTTGCGTCGGTCATCGGTGCTGCGGGCTTGGCGCTCCTTTACGCACAGGTCAATGCGCTGACCATGTGGCTGACGCTTGCGACGTTTGTCGGCTACGCGGTCGTCTACACGGTGCTTCTGAAGCCGGCAACGCCGCAGAACATCGTGATCGGCGGCGCCTCAGGGGCAATGCCGCCGATTCTCGGATGGGCCGCAATTTCCGACGACGTAGCGCCACAAGCGCTGATCCTGTTCCTGATCATCTTCGTCTGGACGCCGCCGCATTTCTGGGCGCTCGCGCTCTACCGTGCGAAGGAATACGCGAATGCGGGCTTGCCCATGCTGCCGGTGACCCACGGCCCAGCGTATACGCGGCTGCAGATCGTTCTGTACACCATAGCCCTGTTCGCCGTTTCGCTGCTTCCCTTCGCCATCCGCATGAGCGGCTGGATATACCTGGTCACCGCGGTGATCCTGGGCGGTGTCTTCATCGGCTACGCCGTCGCGTTGAAGAGGCGTTACAGCGACCGCCTTTCGCGGCAGACCTTCAGGTACTCCATTGCCTACCTGGCCGGACTTTTTTCAGCGCTGCTTTTCGACCACTATTGGCAGTGAAGCGACCATTCGCTATTGTCGCCGCGGCGTTGCTGGCGCTCTCTGTCGCGGCGTGCGGTCCGGGGAACCCCCGCTTCCAGGCATCGGACGTCACCGGGGTGGCCTTCGGGCGCGATTTCAAGCTCACCGATCACAACGGAAAGCCGCGGACGCTCGCCGACTTCCGCGGTAAGGTTGTGGTGATGTTCTTCGGCTACACGCAGTGTCCCGACGTGTGCCCCACCACGCTTTCGGACCTCGCCGCTGCGCTGCAAAAACTGGGTGGGGATGCGAACCGCGTGCAAGTGCTGTTCGTGACCGTCGACCCGGAGCGCGACACGCCGGAGTTGCTTTCGCACTACGTTCCCGCATTCAACCCGACATTCCTCGGCCTATCCGGAGACGCCGCGGCGACCGCCGCGACGGCGAGGGAGTTCAAGGTCCTGTATCAGAAGCAAGCCGGGTCGACGCTGGGCAGCTATTCCATGGACCATACCGCAGGTACCTTCATCTTCGACCCGATGGGGAGGCTGCGTTTGTTCGTGAGCCAAGCCCAGGGTCCGGAAGTCTTCGCACACGACATACGGGAACTGCTTCGTACCACTTCTTAGCGGGATCTACGAAGGTGCGTGACGCTTGGAATCCTTAAATTCGTCATTCCCGCGAAAAGCCTGCCCTCGAACGCTCTAATCGGGGGCGGGAATCCAGTGTCTTTTTCGCAAACGCCACTGGGTCCCCGCTTTCGAGGGACGACGATCGCGTTGCGCTAGCGCTCGATCAGCTCGATCTTGTAACCGTCGGGATCCTGTACGAAGGCAATCACCGTGGCGCCGCCCTTGACCGGCCCCGCCTCGCGAGTGACGGTGCCTCCTTTTTCGCGCACCGCGCTGCAGGCCGCGGCGGCGTCGGGAACCTCGATGGCGATGTGTCCGTACCCGGTGCCGAGATCGTATCGATCGACGCCGTAATTGTAGGTGAGCTCCAGCACCGCGTGCTTAGCCTCGTCGCCATAGCCGACGAACGCCAGCGTGTATTTCTGTTCCGGCCGATCGGTGGTCCGCAGCACCGTCATGCCGAGCACGCCGGTGTAAAAACCGATCGAGCGTTGCAAGTCGCCTACGCGAAGCATGGTGTGAAGAATGCGCATCCTTCCTCCGATAGTTTCGTTGCTTTCCTAGAACTCGACCAATTCGTAGTCTTCCTTGCGCGCGCCGCAATCGGGACACGTCCAGTTCGGCGGAACGTCTTCCCATTTAGTGCCGGGCGGAATGCCGGTGTCGGGGTCGCCGAAGGCTTCATCGTAGATGTGGCCGCAGATCAGGCACATGTATTTTTTCATTGGACGCGAAAGCGATTGGAGTAAACTCTCATTTTACCAAGTCCATCCGGGCGATGTGGCACGTCGGAGGCACCTCGGATGCAGCTCCGATACCGCCCTCGAAGCCCGCGCCGCAATGTCCTCGCCGACCGATCAGGACCCTGATTTTCCGCCGCTGGTAATGACGTTTGCGGCTTCCGATCCATCCGGAGGCGCAGGCATTCAGGCCGACATCCTGACGCTGGCAAGCATGGGCTGTCATCCGCTGTCGGTGCTGACTGCGATTACCGTTCAGGACACGATGGGCGTCGAGGCGGTGCAGGCAATCGACGCCGACTGGGTCGCTGACCAGGCGCGGTGTCTGCTCGAGGACATGCCCATCGACGCGTTCAAAATCGGCGCACTCGGCAGCGTCGAGAATATCGCGGCGATTGCCGAAATCCTTTCCGACTATCCGGATGTGCCGCTGGTGCTCGATCCGGTTCTGGCGTCCGGCAGGGGCGACGAGCTCGCCAACGACGAAATGCTGCACGCGATGCGCGAGCTCTTACTCCCGCAGACGACGATTCTGACGCCCAACAGCCTTGAGGCGAGACGCCTCGCCGATACAGACGATGAGGAAGAGCCGTCGCTCTCGGTTTGCGCGCAACGGTTAGTCGAGATCGGCTGCGAGTTCGTCTTGATCACCGGTACCCATGAGTCCACGCCGCAGGTGGTGAACACACTTTACGGAAAGAACGGTGTGGTCAGAACGGACACCTGGCAGCGCCTTCCGGGTACCTATCACGGCTCGGGCTGCACGCTCGCGTCGGCCATTGCGGCAATGCTTGCCAATGGGCTCGAGCTTCCCGAAGCGGTGCGCGAAGCGCAGGATTACACTTGGCACACGCTGCAGAAGGCATATCGACCCGGCATGGGCCAGCTGCTGCCGGACCGGCTTTTCTGGGCGCGCGAGGAAGAGGCGGAGCCGCGCGTCGAAGACCCGGCGCCGCCACAGGCGTCCAATCTGCACCGACACTGACCGCAAGCGATGGTCGGGCCTCTTCAGGCGGGCGCGCCGCGGTCGATCGCGGGCTTGTACGCGCTGACGCCGGAGCGCTCCGACATCGACGCAATGACCAAGTGCGTCGCCGCAGCGCTGCGTGGTGGCGCCACAACGATCCAGTACCGAAACAAAACTGCTGCGCCGAAGTTGCGGCTGCAGCAGGCGCGCGCATTGCGCGCGCTTTGCGCCGAGCGAGGTGCGACGTTTATCGTCAACGACGACATCGACCTTGCACGCACGGTCGATGCCGACGGCGTGCATCTCGGTCGCGACGATGCGACGATTGCGCTGGCGCGCGCGCGGCTTCGCACCACGGCGCTCGTCGGCGCTTCCTGCTACGACTCGCTGGAGCTGGCGGAAGCAGCCGTCGCCGCGGGGGCCGATTACATCGTGTTCGGAAGTTTTTTTCCTTCCAACACCAAGCCGGATGCGGTGCGCGCGGGCTTGCCGCTGCTGTACACGGCGAAGGCGCGCTGGAAGGTCCCGGTGGTCGCCATCGGCGGCATCACGCCGGACAACGCAGGGACGCTGATCGAGGCCGGCGCCGACGCCGTCGCGGTGATTTCCGCACTGTTCGACGCCGCCGACGTCACTGCCGCGGCGCGATCGTTCGTCGCGCTGTTCAACCGACAATGAAGCACCTGGGGACCGCTTGGGTGCGACGCACCGGAGAATCGCTGCGCGCGCCGCTACCGACACTGCACATCGCACACTCCGGGCATCCATCATGACTCGCAACGAAGAGCTTTTCGCGCGCGCGCAGCGCACCATTCCCGCAGGTGTCAATTCCCCCGTACGCGCATTCCGTTCGGTGGGAGGCACGCCCCGCTTTTTCACCCGCGGCGAGGGGCCGTATCTGTGGGACGCCGACGGCAAACGCTACATCGACTACGTCGGCTCCTGGGGACCGGCGATTCTCGGACACGCGCATCCGGCGACAGTGCGCGCGGTGCAGGAAACGGCGCGTCATGGTCTGTCTTTCGGTGCTCCGACCGAGCTCGAAATCGAGATGGCGGAAACGCTATGCCGGCTGCTGCCATCGATGGAAATGGTGCGGCTTGTTTCCTCGGGCACCGAGGCGACGATGACCGCGCTGAGGCTCGCGCGGGGCTTCACCGGCCGGCCGAAAATCGTCAAGTTCGAAGGTTGCTATCACGGTCACGGCGACAGCCTGCTGGTCAAGGCTGGTTCTGGCGCGCTTACCTTCGGGCAACCGTCGTCGGCGGGTGTTCCTGCTTCGATCGCCGGGGAGACCATCGTGCTGTCGTACAACGATCTCGACCAGGTCGCGGCCGCGTTCGATGCGCATCCGGGAGCGATTGCCGGCATCATCGTCGAGCCCGTCGCGGGCAACATGAATCTGATCGCTCCATCCGCAGATTTTCTTCCGGGTCTGCGCCGGCTCGCCGATCGCCATGGCGCGGTGCTCATCTTCGACGAAGTCATGACCGGCTTTCGACTGCATCTGCGCGGAGCCCAGGGTCTGTACGGTGTTGCGCCCGATCTCACCACGCTCGGGAAAGTGATCGGTGGCGGGATGCCGGTCGGCGCGTTCGGCGGGCGGCGCGACATCATGGAAAAGATCGCGCCGCTCGGACCGGTCTATCAGGCAGGAACTTTATCCGGAAATCCGGTCGCGGTAGCGGCGGGACTCGCCACCTTGCGCGCCATCCAGGCACCCGAGTTTTACCTGCGGCTGTCCGAGCGCACGCGTGCTTTGACCGACGGGCTCGCCGACGCAGCCGCGCGCGCCGGGATCGCATTTTCGGCGCAATCCATCGGCGGCATGTTCGGCATCTATTTCGCGAAATCCGTCCCCGATTCTTTCACTGCCGTGATGAGTTGCGACAAGGAGCGCTTCAACCGTTTCTTTCATTCGATGCTGGACGCCGGCGTCTATTTGGCGCCTTCGGCGTTCGAGGCGGGATTTGTCTCGTCGGCGCACAGCGCGGCGGACATCGACGAAACCGTGCGAGCTGCCGGAGAGGCATTTCGCCGGCTCGGATAGCTTCGAATTATTGGGCGTTGCGAAAGTGCGTGCCGCCCGGATTCTCAGATCCGTCATTGCCGCGCAAGCGGGAATCCAGTGTCTTTTGTATGAACCGAGCACATGGTTTACACAGCAAACCGGGCACGTGGTTTACAGGTTGAGTACGGTCGGGGGCAAGGAGGACTGCCACCATGCCTTGGAAAAGAGCACGGCGAAGCCTTCCTGCGAGCCGACGATGAAAGCCGCAGCCGCATACCCAGGATTAGAATGCTGTGCACCGGTGGTTCCGCCTCGCTCAACCCACTCGCTCCAGGGAGACCGCAATGAACCGGCGCCCTGATGGTGCTGGCGGAGCTACCGGAAGCCGGAGTGGACCGTGAGTGAGCATGAACGACGAGCAGCCTGGCGACACGGTGCGCTCACGCTATGCGCGCTGCTCCTGGCGTGCACGGCCGCTCCGACATTTCCACCCGCAGCGCCGACCACCGGCAAGCGGCCGCCGCCTCCCGAGCGCTCGTTTCCGACTTCCGATATCGCGAAAACGGACATCGACATCGTCGCCGAGGCGCACTCGAAGGAATCGCTCGCCTCAGCCCGCCTTCTGATGGAAAAGCTCTATCGGCGCAACCCGCGCGAGTGGCGCAAAGGCAATGATTCGAGCATGGAGGCGGCAATGGCGCGGGCCTTCGACGCGCGGTCCGGATTTCGTTTCGCCGAGCTCGGCCAGGCGCGCGGCGCCGACGCGATCGTGCTCGCGCTGAAGCCCGAGTATGCCGGTGACCGGGTCTTCGCATTCGGGGTCGGCCTCGCAAGCATGATCTTCCTCGCCTACAACGAGAAGACGCAGTTCTATCTCACCGACAGCTTCGATCCGCAGAAGCTCTACAACTCGGCGCGGAACATCGAAATCGCAGCCTGGAAGCTCGCGAACGCCCGTGACGCGCGAGGGGAGCCGTTGCTGCTATCGAACGAGATCGCAGGCGATGCGCGCAATCTTTCCTTCGAGCGCGAGTTGGGCAAGATGATCGCCTACCAGGATGTGATGGCGCAGATCGCTGCCCAGCGGACCAACCGGATCATCCGGCG